>NZ_LZHN01000019.1:0-13569 GCF_001690435.1 Gilliamella sp. Nev3-1
AGTGGCGGACGGGTGAGTAAAGTATGGGGATCTGCCGAATGGAGGGGGACAACAGTTGGAAACGACTGCTAATACCGCATAAAGTTGAGAGACCAAAGCATGGGACCTTTGGGCCATGCGCCATTTGATGAACCCATATGGGATTAGCTAGTAGGTGGGGTAAAGGCTCACCTAGGCGACGATCTCTAGCTGGTCTGAGAGGATGGCCAGCCACACTGGAACTGAGACACGGTCCAGACTCCTACGGGAGGCAGCAGTGGGGAATATTGCACAATGGGGGGAACCCTGATGCAGCCATGCCGCGTGTATGAAGAAGGCCTTCGGGTTGTAAAGTACTTTCGGTGATGAGGAAGGTGTTGTATCTAATAGGTGCAACAATTGACGTTAATTACAGAAGAAGCACCGGCTAACTCCGTGCCAGCAGCCGCGGTAATACGGAGGGTGCGAGCGTTAATCGGAATGACTGGGCGTAAAGGGCATGTAGGCGGATAATTAAGTTAGGTGTGAAAGCCCTGGGCTCAACCTAGGAATTGCACTTAAAACTGGTTAACTAGAGTATTGTAGAGGAAGGTAGAATTCCACGTGTAGCGGTGAAATGCGTAGAGATGTGGAGGAATACCGGTGGCGAAGGCGGCCTTCTGGACAGATACTGACGCTGAGATGCGAAAGCGTGGGGAGCAAACAGGATTAGATACCCTGGTAGTCCACGCTGTAAACGATGTCGATTTGGAGTTTGTTGCCTAGAGTGATGGGCTCCGAAGCTAACGCGATAAATCGACCGCCTGGGGAGTACGGCCGCAAGGTTAAAACTCAAATGAATTGACGGGGGCCCGCACAAGCGGTGGAGCATGTGGTTTAATTCGATGCAACGCGAAGAACCTTACCTGGTCTTGACATCCACAGAATCCTGTAGAGATATGGGAGTGCCTTCGGGAACTGTGAGACAGGTGCTGCATGGCTGTCGTCAGCTCGTGTTGTGAAATGTTGGGTTAAGTCCCGCAACGAGCGCAACCCTTATCCTTTGTTGCCATCGGTTTGGCCGGGAACTCAAAGGAGACTGCCGTTGATAAAGCGGAGGAAGGTGGGGACGACGTCAAGTCATCATGGCCCTTACGACCAGGGCTACACACGTGCTACAATGGCGTATACAAAGGGAGGCGACCTCGCGAGAGCAAGCGGACCTCATAAAGTACGTCTAAGTCCGGATTGGAGTCTGCAACTCGACTCCATGAAGTCGGAATCGCTAGTAATCGTGAATCAGAATGTCACGGTGAATACGTTCCCGGGCCTTGTACACACCGCCCGTCACACCATGGGAGTGGGTTGCACCAGAAGTAGATAGCTTAACCTTCGGGAGGGCGTTTACCACGGTGTGGTTCATGACTGGGGTGAAGTCGTAACAAGGTAACCGTAGGGGAACCTGCGGTTGGAT
Organism: Gilliamella sp. Nev3-1; assembly: GCF_001690435.1. NCBI lineage: Bacteria > Pseudomonadati > Pseudomonadota > Gammaproteobacteria > Orbales > Orbaceae > Gilliamella > Gilliamella sp. Nev3-1. Next base: position 1,433 of record NZ_LZHN01000019.1, read on the forward strand.
CACCTCCTTACGAAGAGCTCGTAAGTGTTCACACAGATTGTTTGTTTAGAAGAAAGAGTCACTTTATTGGGTCTGTAGCTCAGGTGGTTAGAGCGCACCCCTGATAAGGGTGAGGTCGGTGGTTCAAGTCCACTCAGACCCACCAATTCTACTTATTAAGCTGATTTTAGTTTGATTGGTTGATGAAGTGAGACAATGGGGCTATAGCTCAGCTGGGAGAGCGCCTGCCTTGCACGCAGGAGGCCAGCGGTTCGATCCCGCTTAGCTCCACCATTAAAGGTACCTCTACTATTCGATGATGAAAAATTATGTTTGTATTTACTTGGTTTAGTGTTTGAGTGAATAGAAAGATAAAGCTCTTTAACAATTAGGAACAAGCTGAAAGAAACGAGTTCTCGTTTTTACGGAAAGCTTTTATTTTTGGTTTAATGATATATTTGATAAAAATTGAGTTAAGCTGATTAAATTAAAAGTATTGAAGTAAAAAAGAGAAAAAAGCGTAAATTGAAAACCAAGATAACTGTGAGTTGTAAGGTTAAGAAATTAAGCGTACACGGTGGATGCCTAGGCAATCAGAGGCGAAGAAGGACGTGTTAATCTGCGAAAAGCGACGGTGAGCCGATAAAAGGCGCTATAGCCGTTGATGTCCGAATGGGGAAACCCAGTGTAGGTGACTACACTATCATATAATGAATTCATAGTTATATGAGGCGAACCGGGAGAACTGAAACATCTAAGTACCCCGAGGAAAAGAAATCAACCGAGATTCCCTAAGTAGCGGCGAGCGAAAGGGGAGTAGCCCAAGCGGGTAGCATGATGTATTAGTGGAAGCGTCTGGAAAGTCGCACGATAGAGGGTGAAAGTCCCGTACATGAAAATGCATGATGTGGAAGCTTATAGAGTAGGGCGGGACACGTGATATCCTGTCTGAAGAAGGGGGGACCATCCTCCAAGGCTAAATACTCCTGATTGACCGATAGTGAACCAGTACCGTGAGGGAAAGGCGAAAAGAACCCCGGGAGGGGAGTGAAATAGACCCTGAAACCGTGTACGTACAATCAGTGGGAGCTGTTACCGTTGGGTAATAGTGACTGCGTACCTTTTGTATAATGGGTCAGCGACTTATATTCTGTAGCGAGGTTAACCGAATAGGGGAGCCGAAGGGAAACCGAGTATTAACTGTGCGTTAAGTTGCAGGGTATAGACCCGAAACCCGGTGATCTAGCCATGGGCAGGTTGAAGGTTGGTTAACACTAACTGGAGGACCGAACCGACTAATGTTGAAAAATTAGCGGATGACCTGTGGCTGGGGGTGAAAGGCCAATCAAACCGGGAGATAGCTGGTTCTCCCCGAAAGCTATTTAGGTAGCGCCTCATGAATGACTGTTGGGGGTAGAGCACTGTTTCGGCTAGGGGGCCATCCCGGCTTACCAACCCGATGCAAACTCCGAATACTGACAAGTTGAATCATGGGAGACACACGGCGGGTGCTAACGTTCGTCGTGAAGAGGGAAACAACCCAGACCGCCAGCTAAGGTCCCGAAGTCATAGTTAAGTGGGAAACGAAGTGGGAAGGCTTAGACAGCTAGGATGTTGGCTTAGAAGCAGCCATCATTTAAAGAAAGCGTAATAGCTCACTAGTCGAGTCGGCCTGCGCGGAAGATGTAACGGGGCTAAAACTATGCACCGAAGCTGCGGCAGTGCACGAAAGTGTATTGGGTAGGGGAGCGTTCTGTAAGCCGTAGAAGGTGTGTTGTGAGGCATGCTGGAGGTATCAGAAGTGCGAATGCTGACATAAGTAACGATAAAGCGGGTGAAAAGCCCGCTCGCCGGAAGACCAAGGGTTCCTGTCCAACGTTAATCGGGGCAGGGTGAGTCGACCCCTAAGGAGAGGCCGAAGGGCGTATCTGATGGGAAACGGGTTAATATTCCCGTACTGGTTATAACTGCGATGGGGGGACGAAGAAGGCTAGGTTTACCACCTATTGGATGGTGGGTTAAGCATGTAGGCGTGTGATTAGGCAAATCCGGTCACTGAGACGCTGAGGTGTGATGACGATGCACTAAGGTGCAGAAGTAATTGATGCCCTGCTTCCAGGAAAATCCTCTAAGCTTCAGGTTATAATCAATCGTACCCGAAACCGACACAGGTGGTCAGGTAGAGAATACTCAGGCGCTTGAGAGAACTCGGGTGAAGGAACTAGGCAAAATGGTGCCGTAACTTCGGGAGAAGGCACGCTGATGGTAATTGAAGTCCCATGCGGATGGAGGTGAAATCAGTCGAAGATACCAGCTGGCTGCAACTGTTTAATAAAAACACAGCACTGTGCAAACACGAAAGTGGACGTATACGGTGTGACGCCTGCCCGGTGCTGGAAGGTTAATTGATGGGGTTATGCTTATGCAGAAGCTCTTGATCGAAGCCCCAGTAAACGGCGGCCGTAACTATAACGGTCCTAAGGTAGCGAAATTCCTTGTCGGGTAAGTTCCGACCTGCACGAATGGCGTAATGATGGCCAGGCTGTCTCCACCCGAGACTCAGTGAAATTGAAATTGCCGTGAAGATGCGGTGTACCCGTGGCAAGACGGAAAGACCCCGTGAACCTTTACTATAGCTTGACAGTGAACATTGAGCCTTAATGTGTAGGATAGGTGGGAGGCAAAGAAGCATGCACGCCAGTATGCATGGAGTCGACCTTGAAATACCACCCTTTAATGTTTGATGTTCTAACCTATACTTCTGAATCGAGGTAAGGGACACTGTCTGGTGGGTAGTTTGACTGGGGCGGTCTCCTCCCAAAGAGTAACGGAGGAGCACGAAGGTTAGCTAATCCTGGTCGGACATCAGGAGGTTAGTGCAATGGCAAAAGCTAGCTTGACTGCGAGAGTGACGGCTCGAGCAGGTACGAAAGTAGGTCATAGTGATCCGGTGGTTCTGAATGGAAGGGCCATCGCTCAACGGATAAAAGGTACTCCGGGGATAACAGGCTGATACCGCCCAAGAGTTCATATCGACGGCGGTGTTTGGCACCTCGATGTCGGCTCATCACATCCTGGGGCTGAAGTAGGTCCCAAGGGTACGGCTGTTCGCCGTTTAAAGTGGTACGCGAGCTGGGTTTAGAACGTCGTGAGACAGTTCGGTCCCTATCTGCCATGGGCGTAGGAAAATTGAGAGGGTTTGCTTCTAGTACGAGAGGACCGAAGTGAACGCACCGCTGGTGTTCGGGTTGTGATGCCAATTGCATTGCCCGGTAGCTACGTGCGGAATAGATAAGTGCTGAAAGCATCTAAGTACGAAACTAGCCTTGAGATGAGTTTTCCCTGAAGAGATTCAGTAAGGTCCGTTTGAGACTAAGACGTAGATAGGTCAGGTGTGTAAGTGTAGTGATACATTGAGCTAACTGATACTAATGAACCGAGAGTCTTAACCTTACAACTCGGAGTTGTTTTGGAGTTACGCGATTGGATGATTGAAGTTGATATATTTAGAGAGATTGACTTTAAATTGTTTAATAAATGAGAGAGCAGTTTGTTCCGGATTGAGCAATTGCTGTGGATATGAGATAATACATGGTAATTGAGAGAAGAGAAGACAGGATATGTCTGGCGGTAATAGCGCGGTGGTCCCACCTGACCCCATGCCGAACTCAGAAGTGAAACGCCGTAGTGCCGATGGTAGTGTGGGTATTACCCATGTGAGAGTAGGGTGCCGCCAGACTTTTAAATTTAGTGAAGCTCAGCAGCGATGCTGGGCTTTTTTACGTTTGGTATTTTATTTAATGGAGCTCTGATTTGTATAGTAATATCTAGAGCGGATAGTCCGAAGAATAACGGATTGAAGATGATAAGTTGATGTTGAATTGATGTTGGAATGAAATGAGTTCATTAATCATTGATAAAAAACCGAATTATCCATGTCCTATTTACCGCACAGTTCTCTAACTGGAAAAACCAGCCTCAGCTTCTTTTAAAAAGCTACGGTTTGATGTTCAGTCATTTTTTTATAATTAAATCCCCCTTTTGTTTTTATCATAGAGAATTTTCTACTTTTTTACTGTACTATTTTAGAGGAGCAGTTACAAGAGCAATTGAAAGACTCTTCAAAGGGAAAATTCCTAATGAAGCTATTGAAATTATTAAATAGGGTTGATTTTATGCCGGCATTATCTGAATATTCAAATATATCAAACACTGTATTCAATATATTGAATAAAAAAGGGTACCAAATCTGGTATGACGAAAGATTAAAAATGTACTGTGCCGAAAGAAATGGTTGGGATTTTATGGCGGATTCCCCGTCAGGTTTACTAGGTTTAGTTAGTATTTATGAGTTTAAACAACCAGCTATATATAAAGAATATTGGTGGAAAGATGACAATAAAAGTTTACTAGATAATTTAAGTAGAAAAAAACCTAAATACATATCAGTAACAGATAAAAAATAGACCCTGTAAATAAAAATGGATAAAAAAATTAAAAGAGTTAGCGACTGAGTTAGCTAAAAACATAAAAACTCAAGACGATTTGGGTAAATTAACCTGCTTTTTAAATAAACTCATCATTGAGGCAGTGTTAAATACGGAAATAATCCAACACTTAGGGTATGATAAACATCATAAAAAGTTAGGTCGTAATTATCGTAAGGCTATAGTAAAAAAACAGCCATTAGTGATGATGGTGAGTTAGAACTATCCATCTCACGGGATAAAGAAAGCTCATTTGAACCATAGTTAATAAAAAATATTAAACTCAGATTGATAAAATCAACCATCAAATTCTATTCCTGTATGCCAAAGGCATGACCGCACGAGAAATTGAAAAACTTTAAACAGATATATGATGTTGATATCTCTCTAGCCTTGATATCAAAGGTGAGCGATACGGTTAAAAGGCAAGTGATTGAGTGGCAAAATAAACCGTTGGATACGCTTTATCCCATTGTTTACTTAGGCTGTATTGCGGTCAAAGTCAGTCAAGGTGGCTGTATTATCAATAAATTGATTTTTCTAGCTTTAGCCATCAACTCTGAGGGGGGAATAAAGAACTATTAGGATCTTGGATAGCTGAAAATGAAAAGGCTAAGTTTTGGTTATCGGTTTTAGCTGGACTGAAGAATCGAGGAGTGGAATATATTTTAATTACTTGTATTGATAGTTTAAAAAAGTTTTCCTGATGCAATTAACACCGTTTATCCCGTGTCTGTACCTTGCATAGGGTGGGTAATAGTTTAAAGCTTGTTAGTTGGAAATACTATAAAGCATTGCTAAAGGTTTTAAAGCAATTAATCAAGCTAGAACCGAAGAGTAAGCCTTACAAGCTTTATCTCACTTGAATCGGTGTGAGATGAAAAATATAGCTACATAAGTCAATTATGGCGATGTCATTGGGATAATTTGACAGCCTATTCGAAAAATATTTGTAAGGCAATTTACACCATCAATGCCATAGAATCACTGAACAGCATCATTCGCCATGCTACAAAAAACGCAAGTTTTCCCGACGGATGATTCGGTGAAAAATGTGATTTATTTAGCTATCCGACAAGCATCAAAAAATGAACTATACCGATCCAAAACTGGAAAAGCGCAATGAGCCAGTTTATTGTAGAATTTGGTGACAAAATTACCCGTTACCTCTAACTGGCAAATACACAAAATTGAGGATAGGGTCTTTTCTATCGGTTAAGACACTTCTCCATAATCATTTTTCAAGACATTATATTTTAGTTGTAATTCTTAATTCTATAATAAAATTATATGGTTAGTATTATTTGTGTTGAAAAATATGTCATTCGATATATTTCCCTAAATGATAAATATCAGTTGCCTCGTTATTCATTTCTAAAGAGCCTAAAGCACCTAAATCCAAACTATATATATTATCAGACTCATTATTTTTCTTGACGTATATAAAATAGCCTACATCACCATCTTGACCTATTAAAAAATAATTGGGTGCAATGTTTTGTATACTATGTACATCATTTCTTTCTTGAATGTCATATATGTTATATATGTATATATATTCTTCTTTTTCAGTGGTTAATTCATACGGCTCTTTATCTTGAACCTCTTCTGACAAAAATCGTACATATAAACTTGGAAATTTGATATTCATTTCTTTTTCAAGAGTATACAATATTTCTATAATTGATTTCTTTTCCATAAAAAATTTACCATTCAATTAATATTCTATAAGTCAAAAAAAGGATTATTTATATTAGCATTTCTAATGCTATCGAAATATTTGTAAGAATCATTTAACGCTTTTTTGCTTGTGCTTTAGGTACACCGGCGTGAAGCATTTCTCTGTAACTTATATTGAATTCTTGTTTTAAGGTTGTATTCCATTCTCCATTAAGTGAGTTTCTAGTTCTTTGCGCATGACTAATGTTAGCATGTAGTAAACCAGAAAAAGATTGTAATAATGCCGCTGGTGCAACATTTCTTCGATAACTAGTTATATTTCTTTTAGTCCAAGCAGCTTGTATTGGATGATGGCTTTGTACGAATGCATCAGATCTAGTGTTTTTATGGCCTGAAGCTCTATTTGCATTAGGCGATAAGTTACCATGTATGTTTACATCGCCTTTTTTATATCCATTTGGAGCTTTACATATTAATCCCTACGATTTGATTGGCGGATATTGATACAGATTAAATCTACCCAACAGTCCAATCAAACCCAGTTGTGTAAAGCGTCCTATATCCAGATTATCGTACCTGAAAGTATTGTAATGTAAACTGGTTTCACTGTCTAAACATTGTCCTTGATATCTGAGATTCTGTTGTATCGGTAAGTTCTTCCCGACAGCCGTGCAGATTGGTGTGGAAATAGCGGATATGTTGTTCTTGGTTGCCGTCTGTGCCTATACGTGCTAGCGGTTCGTAGCTGTTCTGGTCGGTATAGATATATAGGCTGGTAGGATGATTCAGGCCGGTTTTCTTAATTATTGTTAAGCCATCTCACAAGAAGTAGGTATGGTTGTAGAGCTCGCTTTATTTTGATTTTGAGGTATTAATCAGGTCGCTTAGTCACAGAATATATATACATTTAAACCATTATTAAATGATTTTTCCAGAAAATCAATAAAATGAATAATTGATTCAAGCTGTAGCTTTTTTGTTTTAATAAGGCTTTCTAATTCTTTTATTAAGGGCTGAATTTCTCCATATAAAATAGTAGTATCAGCATAGTAATCATCAAATTTTTTTATTATTGGGTATTGATTTAATGGTATCGCATTATTGAATAATAAATCATGATCAGATTTTCCAAGTGAAAATATCGGTGTGTTTTCATCTATTTTCTTTTGATTATTTGATGCCATAAAATCTAAAGCCATAAATACCTCATGTTCTAATTGGATGGGATTGTTGTAACCTTGTCTACTGTGTTTTTGGCTTACCAGTCGTTTAGAGGTATCGTAAAAGAAATTTTTTACTTTTTTTAATGATGAATTCATTAATCATAGACACCAATCTCTTCTGCTTTTGCAATTAGCTCATCTTGCAATGAACCTTGTATTTCTTCTCCATCATACTCAAGCATGAAATCACCACTAATATTCGGTGGGAAATGTGTACCGTCTATGGTTCCAAAAACCGCAGACATTGTATCTACTATTACTATACGCAGAAAATTAAAAATCTTTTCTTGGTCTTTATCTGATAGCTTTGTGATAATACTTCTTGCTCTTGCAAAAGGATCATTAACGTTTGTAGATTCACTTGAATCACTTAAATGAATTTTATAATATTCAAGTGCATCATCTAAAAGTTCAGATAAGAGTGAGGTAACTACTAATTCATCTTTTCTTATTTTACCCATTTAACAACCTCTTTTTCTATTAGGTTTTGCTTTATTCATTTCTGGATACATTTCTTTATTTTTGGCGATTAATTTCTGAAAAGCGCTATTGGGTATTTGTGGGTAACCCCTTCTTAGCTTACGTATATCTCTAGCTAATAACTTTCTAATACTACTAAATTGTTTTCCTGTTTTAGAGTTAATTTTACTACGTGCAACAATTTCAACTTCATCTTTTTTAAGGAGCCTATGTTCTAGCTCTGGGAAATAAAGTAGCAGGGATCATACCCTTTGACAAGATTTTGCATAATTGCTTTTTGCCTTATATGGTGAGCATTCATTCCTAAATGATCAACCCAAGTCAACCCATTAGGCGTATACTCATACAGTTTAAACCCAGCAACTAATCCAATTGGGGCGGGCATAGTCAATATCCTACATCCGAATCTGAAAGTTTTGTAATGCAATCTGGTTTCTCTACCTAAATATTGTCCATTATATCTAAGGTTTTGCGCTACTGATTCCGTGCTCAATTTCCTGAATCCGTTTACTCCAGAGCTGGTAGCGGCATACTCTCAGTATTTTGCTATTTGAATCGGTTAACTTTTCCGGTTTTATACCTAATATATATGTTGCTATCTTTATGTTAAATATGGTTCTAAGTAAAAATCACTATCTACGAAACAATACTCTAGCCAATATCCAGATTCTTTACTGTATCCCTGTAATATAAGATTATTTTTTTCAATAAATATTTTCTGAATATATTCAAAAAACTCTAATTCATGTCTAAGTAACTTTTTTTGTTCAAAACTATTATTCAAATCATTGACAATAAAAATGTTTGCTTGGAAAAATGACCAATTAAAAACTGACAAACTAATATTACTGATGTACTGTTTTTTCTCTAGATCGTAGACTGACTCAAAATATATCTTAATTTCATTAGAAAATATTTTAGTCTCCAAAATATTACAATCTGCTATTTCTATATGTTGTATATTCATTTTTTAACAACTTATTTTTTTATGATCAGCCAGTGACTTTGAATTGGTATGTCCACACTTTTTAGTACCAAAAAGATAAGGTCATAGATTCATTTTATATTCAATGGGTGACTGGTAATTTAAAGACGAATGAAGCCTGTTGTAATTAAACCAATCCACATAGTGATTAAATTGTAGCCTGAGCTGTTCAAGTGAATCAAAAATCGTGTTTGATACAAATTCAGTTTTCACCGCTTTAAATGTTGCTTCAGCAACGGCATTATCATAAGGGCATCCCTTATGGCTTAATGAACGCTCAATGCCAAATTCCTTTAAACATTCATCAAGTAGATGATTATCAAATTCTTTTCCTCTATCTGAATGAAATAACTCAACTGAATTTAAGTTAATAGGGATTTGGCTGATAGCATCCATAACCAGTTGAGCATTTTTATGTTTTCCAGCACTTCGTCCCACGATTTCTCGATTGCTTACATCAATAATCACACAAAGGTAATGCCAGTGTTGTTTCACTCTCACATAAGTTAAATCGGTCACAAACACTTTTCGTTGTTGTCCTACCGTAAACGCACGATTAAGCTGATTACTCACTGTTGATTCGTTGCTTTTTTCTGTATCAACACGATATTTTTTACAGGTATATTTTGATACTCATCCGTTTTCTTGCATGATTCGACCAATTCGGCGACGGGATAATAGTATGCTTTTCTTTCTAAGCGCTACTTGTAGTCGCCTTGTTCCATAGGATTGATAGTTATCGTTAAATACCGCTTTCACTTTTTTACTAAGCTCTTTGTCTGTTTTTTTACTGGTTAATTGTAGTTGATAATAGAAGCTATTTCTTGACACTTGTAAACATCGACATAACGCACGTAAACTATATCGATGTTGATTCTCGGTGATTAATTTGATTTTCGTCCTATTATCAACGCCGCTTGCTTTAGGATGTCATTCTCCATTAACAATCGCTTATTCTCTTTACGTAGGGCTATGAGCTCATTTTCTTGAGCACGACGATTAGCTTGAGCTGTAAACTCACCAGTGGTTTGATATTGCTTAATCCACTTATCTAATGCGGATTTAGTCAGGTCGTATTCGGTGACAATATCCGCTCGTTTTTTGCCATTTTGGTATAACATTACCCTCTGTTTTTTAAATTCATTACTAAAACTGCGTTTTTCTCTTCTTGAAATGGAATTTGTCATTGTTGGTTCCTTTTGTTTTTTGGTTATCATAACAATGACCTTATTAAACTGGTACTAATTAGTGTAGCCTGTCCAAATTAACAACGTTACCGTTAATATTTAAAGAGTTTCCTGCCTTATCATATCGATGGCATGATAGTATAAAACACTTTATCTAGCGGATCTAATTTAGCTACTATTGTTCTGATGTCTGTATATTTCCAATGTGCAAATGCATCATCAGGGGGATCCTCCTTTCCATGAAATGTTTTCTGCTTTTGATAAAGTATGGTAATGTAAGCCAGTTTCTCTGTCCTAATACTATCCCTGATATCTGAGGTTTGGCTCTACTGAGCTGTGCTCGATTGCCTGAATGTGCTTCCCAAGAACTGAAAGCTGCATTCCCAGACGATGTCACTATTTGCATCGGTTAGCTTCTCTGGCGCACTATTTGGGTCGGTATGGAAGTAGACTATTTCTTCATCTTCACTGTTTCTTTTGTCTATGCGTACCAGCGGTTCGTAGCATTAACAGTCTAATATCGTCATTTCGATACTTGTAATGCTCATTAGGTATTTATCTGATTATGTGCAAAGCCCAACAATAGTATTGTCAGTCAATGATTACTTATGTTGATTGTTCAAAAGTCATATATGTATTATTTTTTTCATCTAAAAATATATATAAGTAAGAAATATCATGCCTAATTTCGGTTATATCCAATTGGCCTATAAAAAATAACGGTTTATTTTCTACTGTTGGCCATGCTGGAGATTGGAGCCATCTGGGTTTATTTTTTAAAAATTTAAAATCATTTTTAATTTCTAATTTTAAAGCTCTTTCTAACTCTATTCCAGATTTATCTTTATGTTTATTAAAGATAAACTGAAAATAAGATTCAGTCAAATTTAACCATCGTGGTTGAATTTTCATAAATAAATCATATTTTTTTTATATTCATTATTTAACGAAAAGCTAACATTTTTTTTGTAAGCAATTTTGAAAGTAAATCTTTACTATCGATTTCACCTGATGGTAATAAAATATCAATTTCAATAAGATACAAAAATGCATTTTGTGAATTAGTGTATGGAGGTATTTTGTAACTATCCCCTAAAATAGTACAGCAAAAAAGTAGAAAATTCTCTATGATAAAAGTAAAAGAGGATTTAATTATGAAAAAAATGACTGAACATCAAATCGTCGCTATTTTAAAAGAAGCTGAAGCAGGTATTCCTGTCAAGGAACTCTGTCGCAAATATGGCATGGGTAATTCAACTTTCTATAAGTGGCGAGAAAAATACGGCGGTATGGAAACGTCGGATATTAAACGCTTAAAGGAGCTGGAGGCTGAAAACTGCAAGCTTAAGCAGATGTTTGCCGAACTGAGCTTAAAATCCCAGCTTCAGGAAGAAATCATAAAAAAGCTTTAGTGCCAACAGGGGCACGTAAAACGTGGGCACAGCAACTACAACAAAATCATTCAGTTACTATTGCTATGAGTTGTGCCATTGTTGGTTTAAGCCGTTGTGCTTACTATTATCAAGCTAAGTTACAGGATGATTCGGTGATTGTTTCGGTGTTGAATGCTATCACAGACCGGCATTTACGCTGGGGCTTTCCTAAATGTTTTAATCGTATCAGAAAGCTCGGCTATCAATGGAATCATAAACGGGTATATCGGGTGTATTGTGAATTAAAGCTTAATCTCAGGGTAAAGCGTAAAAAACGCATTCCTCCACGATGCCCGGAAAGGTTATTAGTCCCCAATAAACAAGGTGAATGTTGGTCAATGGATTTTATGAGTGACAGTAGTCGTAATCAACGTCGATTTAGGACATTCAATGTCATCGATGACTTTAATCGTGAGGCGTTAGGTATTGATATTGCAGTAAGCTTACCAGCAGGGAGAGTTACCCGTTACTTAGATAAACTGGCTGAATATCATGGCTATCCATTAAAAATACGCGTCGATAATGGACCAGAATTTACAGGAAAAACCTTCATAAATTGGGCTAAATCACATGATATAACCATTGATTATATCTAGCCCGGTAGCCCTTATCAAAATGGCTATATTGAACGATTTAATCGTACCTATCGTACTGAAGTACTCGATTTATATCTTTTTAACAAC
>NZ_LZHN01000020.1:0-58405 GCF_001690435.1 Gilliamella sp. Nev3-1
ATGATGCCGAGCGTGATAAATCACGCTCAAATTAAGTGATAATTAACTATTTTGTATTTTTCATCATATGAAAACAAATTACAAATATTAATCTTTAATTTGTAATTTATACTGCTGTAAACTTTCTAACTCGGATTTTGTGTCGTATGCGTAGAGCCTAATTTCATCAAAACGTTCCGTTTCATTAATTTCTAGTTCGTGAGAATTTTCATTTGTTACTGCTGTTTTCTTTAGTTCACTAGCTAAATAATATTCAATATGATATTCAACGGTTTCTGGTTTATCAATATTGCCTTCATTATATGCAATGAGATTGTCTTGTTGTATTTCTTTGTTTCGATGTAACCATGTTAATACTATTGTTTCTTGTTCTTTTAATATTATTGTCTCTGTAATAACTCCATTTATTTGTAAATTAGCAGGTGGATATGGTCGTGCGGCTCTTGCGTTAAATTTTAGTGCTCGAATGGGGGCTTTATTTGCACTGAGTGTTCCTGCATTAGTTTGTGTTAACTGTTGAACATAAACAACTTCACCTTTTAAATATTCGATACCATCCGTTTCGAATAAACTATCAAAAAACCAGATAAACGAATCTTTACTGTGTGTTTGTGGTAATGTGTCTGCACATCCCCTTGCTATTGTTATGGTGCCATTTAACTCATCAAATGCATCAATTCGAACAATTTCATTACCAATAATAGCTGCACTACCAATTGAAACATCTGTCATATTTTTGTTAAAAATCACGTTTAATTGTGTATCTACTTTACTTAACTGACGTTTACTGATTAATACCGCACTTGGCGTAAAATCGCCTGTTCCTCTAATTGTAAAGTCAACACCTTCAGTTGCAGTTTGTAATAAATAGTTAATTGATTGTGAAGTTGGCTGAGCAGAAACTAAAATCATATATCCCGATTCGTTATCAACATCATGATTTGATAATTGGCGCATTGCAAAATAAGGAGATTCAAATAGCATGTAATTTTCAATAGGTTTTGGTGTTGCATCTTGAACTATTCCTGTTCCAGATTGATTACCACTGTTATAAACGGTGTCTGCCAACCCAAAAACATCCTGAATTGCGGTGATTTCAATCATTCCATCTTCGTGCTCGTTAATAGAGCCTACCCGCATAACCATATCTTTGATATCTCGGTCTGGCAGGGATACCCGAAAACAATCGGCGGGAGTTAATATTTCACCTCGGCGGTCAAATTGAATGGTTAAACGAATCAACCCAGCAATGCCAGACTCAAGCTCTCGCTGAGCAACACGTGTAGCCAGCTCAAATGTCGGTAGAGCTTTATATTCGATTGAGCTACTGATTAAGCCAACCGCTTGAATTGCACCTAAGTTTTGAGCTCTTGCTTCACTATCCTCATTCGTAACGGGATTATGCCATTTTACAGCAATTTCATTTGGTACATTATCGGAAGCGCTACTATCATCGTCCTGTACCACTAAAATACCGTTATCGTAATTAAACAATGGTAAATCTTCTGTTTTGTAATTATCACGAATCAGTTTTAGTTTAATTTTTCCTGTTGTTAAATCAGCATATTGTACTGCGCCTATATGATCTAACACCTGCTGTACAAATGTATCTAACCCATCTTGTCGATTGTAACGAAAGCATAAACCGAATTTTTCATTATATAGAATATCAGCAGCAGTTTTAAATGAATCTAAATCAATATCCTCATATAGTTGCAATCCTCGTCCCCAATCATTGTTGGTTGCGCACTCTATCAAAATATGCGCAGGATTCATTGCGTGAATAGTTCTTAAATTGCTATTTATTCCATTATCTTTTTCATGAATTGTTGATGTATCATCATATAACATAATGATACACTTTTCTGGGTACCATACTTCGTTATTTGACCAACCTTGTGTTGTACGTCTGACTCTATATTTCCACGGTTTTGGACTTGCTGAATAAGCACTAATTAAACCGTCAAAGAACGTCGTAACCATGCCCCGAAAACCAGGCACAACGCCGCCCAGTAAATTTTTTACACGACTAGTTGGCTCCTGATCTGCATCACCCATTGCGATTTCAAATATGCCTTTAATTCCACCTTCACCACCAACATTAGTACCACCAAACAAATTCGGCTTATCAATATAAATTGATTTGCTAACAGTAACTTCATTTGCTTGACCTGCAAACACAGTTTTATCATCAGCGGTAATAGCAACTAACTCATTAATTGGTCCACGCCCAAGCCCCGACTGAATACTGAAAAAGTATTTATAACCAATTGTTGTTTTCTTCTTTTTACTGCCCATACTTACCTCTTCTGTACTCTTTGCTTTGCAAATTCAACAATACGAATAGCTAACGCATCACCTGTAATTAAAACTGTTTCGCTATCAATCCCACCATTTTGAATAAAATCGTTAAAACTCAGTCCATAGTGTTTAAACCACGCTCTTAGTCCCCACGCACAACCACCGCCTTGGCGAATATCAGCCATAGTTATCCATATGCTATTTTCTAATTGCTTCATAACGATAATTTCCATACGCTAGAACAAACCAATCCGCAGTCCAACAATCACCAAAAAACACACATTGAGGAGTTCCTTCTGCTGGTTGAGGATAATCAAAATCATCAAACGTTGCCGCATTGACCTTGTTATTATGTTTTTTTGCTAATGCTTGGTTTAAAAAATAGGATGCAACCAGTACAACAACAAAACGCGCAATCGCCCACCACATAATTAACCTCCTAGAATAGTTTAGTGATGCTGTATGGTGATTTACCCGGCATATGTGGGCAACCCCCATAATTCAAATGGTTATTAAATTTATTTTCACATGTAGCAATTGTATTATCGCATCCGGGGTAGACATTTATTGCCAAACCAACACTTAGTCCATACGTTCCTCCGTAAAGACTTAAATTATTGTTGTTATGCATGCGAATACCTCGCCTTTCTGTTAGGCCTTCAAAATCATATTCAATATAGCCCCCACTAAAGTAACCATTATTAATACCCTGAGGCACATTGAATGTAATTGATTTACCATCTAATGCGGTGATCTCTAACCCTGAAATAACATAATGACGAGCTTTAACCTTACATCTACTATCATACAGCGCATGCGGGCATTTTCTCCCCCACGTCAGCCTTAAACCCTCTCGACCAAATGTATTAACAATATTGGTTGTGATAATTTTGGCTTCACCAATTTTTTCACGTTTGACTTCAGTGATATTGCCCACCCATGCCACCCGTAACTCTTGTTGATTATCATGATAATGCATGCGATAAATTCTAACTTTTACTGACGTACTTGGTGGAACACCTCGGTAAAATGAAACCACTTTATTCGTAACAGGTAAGGTAATTTCGACATTATTATTACTGCTTGCTGATAGTCCGTTATCACTAATTGCGATCGCTTCCCATAGCGCATTATTGACCCTTATTGAGCGATCAGCATTTGTATAGCGATAATATAAATTTTGCCTTTTGAACTCATACAGCGTTAATGGCTGACCATTTGCAACGGAATACTCAAACTCACTCCAGCTCATACCGTACCTCTCTAAATGTAACTTTTATTCTTGCTGTACCATCAGCATCAGTTAAATGTTCCCATATAACTTTGTCATCATTTAAACGACATAGTCGCATTATGGATATTTTGATGACTTCATTACGTGTAAATGATGCCTTTTCATTGAGCAATAACCGAAGCCCACCCTTGTTATTACTTTTTACATTGACAATTTCACGATATAAAATGCGATTGCCACTCAATAAAATTCTTAAGAACTGTCCGCCTCGGTCAGTTTCACTCATGCTATTTTGCTCAATATCTAAAATTTCACTGGTCACATCATCAACTGGTTTGCAATCATTACTGAAAGAGGGGACAAAAATAGGTTTTTGGCGGCCACGTAGTGCGTAAAATAACGCACGCAATTTCAGTTGCTCATTACGACCATTAATTAGAAACTCATGAGACTGGGTAATAAAGATGCGCTGTGCGCTATCTGAGTAGTATATAATACCCGTTTGATTGTCGATTTCACGTCGCATTGATTCATATGAGACATGTACATCATCCGACCAATTTGGTTCTTGCTCGAGCACATAAAAATTATTATACGTAGGTAGCGCAACATTTGCGTTAATGTCATTTTTTTCAACAACTAAAAATCGTAAATCTGCGGTTGCTAATTCATCTGTTCGCCTGATAATTCTGGGCGGTTCAGTCATTTTCGCCGATTTAATCGGAAATACTTTTGCACCTTTAAAAATAGCTGTGTATATCGGTTCAGATAGTGTAATACTTGAATTTTTAATTGATTCAATATTGGCAACAATGGTATTGCTACCATCGATAACAATTAAATTACCGCCTATATAATAATCTCGCCCGATTGTTGATAAATAAATTGTCTTATCACCTGGTTTAACTTCTCTATCTAGTAATGCAATATCACTATAAACTGGCAGTGAAAATGAACTTAAATAGTTCTGAAATAGTATATTTTCAATTTGTCGACGTTCGTGCTGATAGATAAGCGCTTGAAACTCAAATGTCCGACGCGGTGTTAATCGCATTGCTACCCGTTGTTCTGCTCCTGTTTGTGATTGATGCACATTGGTTTTCCACTCTAATGTTTCCGTGATACCTTGTGACCAATTTGGCAATAAGGCAAGTGGTAGCGAACGATTACCATTTACCACCAACGTAACTTTTTCAGCATTGAGAAAATGAAAAGAAATCGTACAATTAATACTATCGATGCCGTGGCTCTCAATATCAATTGACAACACTTTCATACTTAATCGACTAAATAAAAGAGGCAGTGTTACATTACTGACTGTGACCCCTTGTTTATCACTATATGTAATGTCAGTCAGAATTTTACTACTGAAATAACCATTAAAAATTGATATTTCTATAGTACGATAACTACTAACATAACCAACATTAATTGTTGAAGGATTAATATAGAGTTTGTTATAAATAGCATTTAAAAATGATTGCGTAATGTAGCCTTTTCGCACATTGAATAGCTGCAAAGGGATACCATGTGTAACAAATCCCGCCTTATCTTCAACAACAGATGAAAGTTTAGCCATCCCCTGATACAGAGGTAAATCAAAGCTACGCTGACCACGCAGCTTTTTTAAATCATTAATAACGTATCCTGTATGTTTGTTACTCATCACTCAATTACTCTATAAAAGTAGCCAAGGTCATAACTATTATCTTCATCCTGAACATTATCTGTGACAGTTTGAAACATTGTTGCCGCACAGCAATAATATTTTTCACCTCTAATTTCACGAATAGTGCCAGGCACAACGCTATCAATTCTTGCTACGTAAAAATCAGGAACTACACCAATCCGCTGGTATTGTTTACTCTTTAAATATATATAAATTGATTGTGGTACCAACGTTATCAAATTATTAAATTGAGATAAACTTGCCTCAACAAGTAACATATCTGGATGTGGTTTATAATAATAACGCTCAATCGTAGCATCGCCGAGCCCCATCGCTCCCATTCCCTCATAATTGGGCTGACTAGCTCCAAAGAAATAGTCTTTGCCTTCAACTCTGATAACATTCGCAAATTGACGACAATCAAAAAATAAATACATATAACTTGTAAATGGATATGATGCTTCACCTGTTTTTGATGTGTTTTTTGAATGTGTTCCATATGCATAATGCCCGCCATTGTAAATCCCATCTTTTTTTACTGTTCCAATACCGAAATGGCGAAAACGGCGAGAATCGACACGTACAACAACATGAATATATTGTGATGTTGCTAAAAATGTATATGAAGCAAATGGCTCATAATGAAAATTAGTACCAGCCCCCCAATAATAACGATAGAAATTTGCTTTACCGTTAACAGAGCTTGAACCAGCTTGGTTATCCCAGGATAAATTTGCGTTAAACTGATTGTTGATAGCAATGTACAACGTGGGAAGTGAATTCGATGATCCAACTTTTAGGCTCCAAAAACAATTTTCATTATGTAAATAGAGTTCTTTTGCTTTAGTATCAATTTTATCAATAACCCATCCATCAACAGATTGTGCAAACGTCGCTAGTTTTGATAATAAATCTACGACTGATGATGCGTTACCCGTTTGATATGCCATGTTTAGCTCCTAAATTTTTTCAATTGCAAAAAAATCAATATTCGTTACACGAAAACCATTTTGAAAAATAATAAATTCGCGCCCATCATCGGTTTTAATTGTATCTTCAGCGGCACGGCTTAACCCTGGCACCCAGTAGACACCATCTAATGCCCCCCAAAATTGAGTTGCTTTTGTTACATCTAAAATTGATACGGGATATAGCGGTGAGTAGCAATTGGGTGATGCCGTTAATGCATCGATTATTTTTTTGCCATAACGATAAAATTGTTCAATTCCTCTTGGATAAACTAATTTTGTTTCGCTACCTTTTGAACCATAAAATTGTTGCCATGACTGCGATGGGGTAAATAGATAAAAATGATTGTTACGCGGGTCGATAATTGACGCAAAAGAATCTGTTGTAACGGAATATCGTTGTAGTTCATTATTACAGCTACCTGCAATCACTAGTGGATAAGGGTACTCATTTGGTAATGCGTTTGGTAGCATAAATCCGCAATAACAACTGGAATAAACTGTTGTCATTTTTGTTATCACAATAAATCGACGATTATTGGCAAAAAACCAGTAATGTAATGGGTTATTATCAGCAAATAACCCGACTTGTGTGCGATTTAACATACCACTAGATACATTTTCGGGCTGATTGACCAACTCAACATTAAAATAGGTTCCACCACAAAAATAGAGATTATAAATATCATTTGAAATACTATTAGCTGTTTTACATGCAACATAAATATTATCGCCAGCAGTCGCTCCTGGCGCACTCCACGCATATGATTTTCGCTTTGCAACTGTTGCAGTAGCTGCTGTTTCACCACTGTAAATTTCAGTCCAATTATCTCCAGAATTGACCAATTCACTATCAGTTGTTAAAAATAGATTTAATTTATCCAGTAAATCAATTTCGTTATCTGCAATTCCACTTTGATAAGCCATAGATTAAATCCCCAAATCTTGTTTAATTGTTTGTTTATTTGCTCGAATAAATGTTTTAAATGCTCTGCTACCCGTTATGCTATTGATGCCACGACTGACCATATCACCCGCATCAATGACTAGTTCTTGCTGAATAACGGGACTCAATACAGTTGGTGAGCTTTTGCGTTGTTGGTTATCATCAAGTAATGGCGCTTTTGGGATATTGACATTACTAACAAGTCCACCGGTTGCATAACGATGTAATCGCCCCGTGTTGATAGCGTGAAGATAGTCAAGACCATATTTTTTCACTGATTCAGCTTTCACAACAAATTCACCGTTTGATAAGCGAGCTGGGATTGAATCTGATGTACTTGTACCTGGTCCACTGATATAACCACCAGTCGCTGCCGCAACAGATGCCACGCCCGCTAACCCAGACATAGCAGTGCTACCTGCACTAGCCGATGTAATTGCTGTGTATAAGGTTGCTGCACCACTTGAAAATGCGGCTGCCATTGCGCCGGTTAATCCTGCGGTTCCCGTTGTCATTGCGGTAGTTAATGAAGTGCCAAGCTCAACCGAACCAACACTTGTCGCAGTAGTTATTGCTGTGCCTATCAGTTCTGCTGAAGCGATAGCACTGGCATTTTCAACTGCTGTATCTGTTATTGAGCTAAAAAGTAATTTACCCAAATTATTGAGTTGATTCATGGCAATATCAGCAAGACCTTTACTTGCTACCTGAGCCATTGCCGATACAATACTTTGTGCAAGGTTTAATAAAGCATCTTTTAATTCAAATGTACCTTTTGCTAAAGAATCAAGACTACCTTGGATACCGCTTTGTAACCCGTTTTTAAATGCATTGGTTAATGCATCAGTAGTTTTATTTAGTTCTGCAATTTGTAGCTGAAGTGTAGCAAGTGCTTTTTGTGCATTTTCTCCAACTTGACCAGGAAGCGCTGTCATAGCTTGCAAAGTAGGTAAATATTTGGCAAGTTCTTGCGCTGTTTGCTTGTGTAAATCAACTAACTGACTTTGGGCTTCAACTTGTGTAATTAAACCAGCAGTTACTTGTGCTTGTATACTTTGTTCTTTAATTGACTGCTGTGATTGTGCTTGCTGAATTTTTGCTAAAATTTCGGCAAGATTTGCTTCAGCTTTTTTTAGTGGTAACAACTGGTCAATTAAGTCAATGCCTTCGATATTTTTATTCGCTTTAAGTTGCGCAATAACCGCTTGATACCATCTATCAATTTCTGCCGTTTTAATTCTGGCAGGATCAAACAATAGCGAATTGAGTTGATTTTGTAATTCGTCATTAAGTTTTTTATTTTCGTGTGCTGTAATTGCATTATTTGCCGCATTAGCTCGATTACGTTGCTCTACCGTTAATTTTTGAGAATCAATCAACGCTTGCCGAGTTGCATATGTTTTTTGTGTCTGCTTATCGGCTTGTGATTCCAGCGACTTTATAAATTGTTCTGTTTCAAGTGCCGCAGATTTTGCTGCTCTGACTGATTCTTGTATTGCTTTTTTCTTTGCTTCGTGCGCATCTATTAATTTTGCATTAGCAATAATTTCATCTTTGATCTCTTGGCTAGCATTTTTATACTGCCCCTTTTCTATTTCATAAAGAGCTTTAGCTAGAGCAGTACTTTTTTCTTGCATAACCACTTTATTTTTTAATTGTTCGTTATATTGACTTAGCAATTTTTTGGCTTCTTGCTCATCTACCAATTTTGCATTAGTAATAATTTCATCTTTGATCTCTTGGCTAGCATTTTTATACTGACCTTTTTCTATTTCATAAAGTGCTTTAGCTAGGGCGGTACTTTTTTCTTGTAGCGCAACTTTATTTTTTAATTGTTCGTTATATTGCCTTAGTTGTTTATCTGTAATTTCTTGAACATCTTTATCATATTGACCCCCAGCAAACGATTTTCCATCATTTGATGTGATACCTTGAGCTTGCAAATCTTTACGACCCTTTTCATCAGCCCACAGCGCTTCATATTTTTTACGTAATTCATCAACAGCTTTAGCTTGTTTTTCGGCATCAGTTGCATTTTGTTTATGAAGTTCGTCAAGCTCTTTTTGAGCATTGATTGCTTTTTCATTAATGACATCGGTATTATGTTTTTCTTGATCTTCTTTTTGCTGTTTATCTCGTTGAGCATATTTTTCTTGTAATGCTTTATCGTCATTTTTATTATATGAAATCGCCCCATAACCAGGCACAATATGGAACCCTCGATTTTTGCCTTCTTCTAACCTTTCAATATCTTCATCTAAGTTTGATAGGCCCAGGCTGAATTTAATATCTTTTTTTAATCTATTTCCTACATCACTCACTCCATTTTTAAAATTTTTCCATGCCTTTTCTAACCAATTGAGTTGTTCTTCCATCTTATTAGCACTGACTTCCATCTCTGAAGCATATTTATCTGTAGCGATTGCAATAGCTTCTTCGGTTCTACCTTGTTCTTCTAACGCACTTATACGCTGATAAGTAGCCAGATCTAAAAAGTGGTATTGTTTATTACTTTCAACCGCCCAGCTTGTAACCGCAGATTCTATACCTTTAAATGATTGAACGGCGTCTTGGGCACTTTTTCCCGTCACTTGTGCCATATATGCTGATGCAGTAGCAATATTTTCAATGGATTTTGCTGATAATCGCCCCGTTTCCGTCAGTTCAGTAATGGCTGCACGTGTTTCACTGTAGTTATGATTAATTTTACCGATACGTTGAGACATCATCTCAAGCCCACCAGCTGTCGCACCAGCATAATTACCCGTTGAAATTAATGCACGATTAAACCGCTCTTGGTCTGAAATTATCGTACTTATCACTTGAGACATTTTGTAAGCGGCAGCAATAAAAATACCAACTGATAATGTAGTAGCACTAAATAATGGTGGTAACCGTCCCGTCATATTACCAATTGTTAGCAATGAATTTCCCGCTGATGCAAAATTACCTCTCGCTAATTGTTTAAACATACTAGTGATGCTGAGACGGGCACTTTTAGTATTGAGATTTAATTTTTTAGTACTTTCATTAAGCGTTTCAACCGTTGATAACGCCGCACGTTGATTACTGATTTTTGATAAATAATCATCAAACGTATTACTATCAATTACTCCCGCTTTTTTGGATTTTCTTAACTTGCTTTCTAATTCATCTAAACGACTTAGACCTTTTGTCGCTGGATCAATGCTAGCAAGTAATTTATCTAAACCTTGGCGCAGTTTTTCAACTTCTTTTTTATGTGCTTCAGCTGCTTTAGCTGCAATACTCTGTGCTTTAGCTTGCTGTTCGGCAGCAGCGGTAGCTTGCGCACCACGGTTCATTGCTTCAGTTTGTGCCATATAAACATCTCTCATGCTTTTGGCACTTTTTTTGTTAGCATCTTGAGCAACATTTGCTGACTCTTTCAGCTCAGCATTTAATTGACTGATATTATCTTTTGCTCTATTCACGTCAGCAGTGAACTTCATTGCAATATTCATATCGTTATTAGCCATTATTATTGCTCTCCGCGTAACTGTTTTACAAACTTAGTAACTTGTTTACCACCATTAAAGCCAACACAAATATCTTCAATTCGGTTAGCTCGTTCTCGGTTTTGTAGCTTAATTAATTCATCGTAATACAGCAGTAACTGACGTTGCGTGTAATGTGGTAACTGCTGTGCATCATGTCCATTTTTAATTAGTAAAGTAAAAACCTCACTCCAGCTTACTGATTTGCCTGTTTTGTAGCGTTTTGCCGAATGATTTTGCGAGTTACCGCGTTCATAAAAAAACGAGAATTAACAACCCACCACCAGTCTAATAATTGCAAACCCTCTTCATATGACAACGCTTCAATAAACGAAATCGGTTTTTTAATAGAGGTACTGATTAATGAATAAACCAACTCTAAATTATTCATAATAATTGTGTCGGCTTGCTCAATTGTTATTTTGTTTGTACCGTTCATTTCATTCACAATTAATGCAACAAACTGGTCAATTTCGTTACCGATTGTTAGTGCATCTTTAAATGAATATTCACGTACTGTAATTATTTCACCTCCTAGCGTGATTTCACGATTCGGCATTAATGCGTTTAAATCATTTGATTCTTCTTTTGTTGCTGTCACTTTTTCTGCCATGTTATTTACCTACAACTTGATTAAGTTAGCGGTGAAACATCACCGCAGTATTAATAATTATTTCGCCTTTTGAACATATGAGCCAAAATAACCAAGTGAACTATCCTTGCTTTGGCTCATATCAGCTAGAACAGTAGCAGTTAACGGTAATTCACCGTATCCTTCATTGTGTAGTAATGAAAAGTTAGAAATTGGATTGAATTTAACGCGGAATAGCTCCACAATTACATGTTCGTTTTCTCTGTCAGTATTGATACCATCCAGCATAAACCAACGTTCTGGTGGTTGACGGGTAAAAATGCCCAAACTTTCAGTTTTAGCGTATGAATAATCTACCGTTGCAGTTAATGCCGTTGTAGTTAATAATTTAATTAATCCTGCGTGAGCTGATTCAATTTCATAATCCGTGCCTAATACTAATGTAGAGCCATCTGGTGTTTTTAACTCGACATCAGCTACAAATGGATGAGTTAACTTGATACGATCACCTATTATCAGGTTCTCTGGTAATTTTTCATCTGTCGCTATACCTGAATCAACAGTAATCTTTTCACCATAAAGTGCCAAAGCAATGTTTTCAATTGACCAATCTTTTAACGTAAGATTTAACGTGCCACTTTTACCTAGTGTTAATTCACCAACTTGTAAGCGTTGTCCTGTGTAGGATTCATTTTGTGTTACTGTTTCAACACTTAACTCCATCTCGCAAGAGTCAGCGGTACCCACATGCCGAAAGGCATTAGGTCGAACGGGTGAACTGGCGGTATTACGGGCGGCAAGATTTATGGTACCTTGTAAACTCATTAATAAATCTGACATATCTTTCTCCTAAAATTATTTATCGGCTACCGATGAAGTGTTGGGTTTGAAATGAATCAATCCAAACTAGCACGCCATTTTGAAAACCTAACGTTTGCCCACCAATCCAGCTAACGGGGCGCACTCCATCAATAAATTGAACTGTTTTACCAATCAACAAATCACGCACAGCTCCAATCACTGGGTTAGCTAGCTGTTTAACATTTTGAATATTGGTTGCTTGACTAGAAATATCACGAGCAACAACCACAACACCAAAATTAACACTCACTGATTGACGTGTACCGGCCGGCTTATCATTGGGTGTTTCTTTACCAAGCAAAACATAAGCAGCAGGGGTTGGCGCTGACGTTAAATCGGTTAACTTGCCGTATTCAGCACTAGTACCAACAAAAACTAATGTTTTATTAGCAATTAAACCTTTTAACTTTTCAGCAATCACTGAAACATCAAACGGTGCGCTACTCATCTTCCAAAATCCCTAAGTGTGTTCATATCAAATACACGAACAGGGCCAGTTTGTTTTGGTACACCACCTGCGACAGGCAAAGCATCATCAATACCAAGCGAATATTTCCCTTCCGCTACCATTTTTAAAAAGCCCTGAACTTGTTTATAGTCACGAACTATCGGATCCGTTTTTTCATCAGAAATACGATTGCGATGCAATTTGTAACGCACAATAATGCGTGCCCAATCAGTTAGCAGACGTGGTACTTTAAGTAAGGGCAGTTTGTGTCCTCTTTGTCGTAAAAAGCCGTTTATTTCAGCTTCAGTATCAGCGATTGATTCATTAATGCGTGAGATTGCTCGATTTGCCTTAATAACATCATCAGGAAACCAACTTGAAACATCACCACCATTAATAATGACTTCCAATAAATTAGCATCTATGGGAATTTCACCATCTTGAGCAACCAATTGAGATAGCTCAATGAGTCCTGGACGTTCGGATAAATTTAGCAATGTAATGTATGGAATATTCATCATCTTTACCCAAACCAACGATAAATTACCGTTGGTTGTTGTTCACATTATTAACTGTTTGCTGGAATAACATTTTCAAACAGATAGCCTGCATCTTTAGCCACAACGAGCTCTTTGACCGATTCACCGACCCGAACACGTTGACCACCACGTAAACCAATATCAGGGTCTGCGATTGAACCAGATACACGATCTTTAAATTGGGCGGTAAAGCCAAATGTAACGCCGCCTTTAGTGCTAGCTAATTTATTGCGAACGGTGAAGCTAGCTTTATTGCCCCACGCACGTAATAGGGTTGGTGATTTACCCGGTTTAGCACTATTTAGGAATGCATCACCAATATAAATCGCTTCTAACTCTAATAAGTCAGCTAAAAAACCTAGTGGAACCAGTCCGTTTTCGCCTGCATTACCGTGGTATGCGGCAACAATTTTGGGATGACGACGTAATATTGTGGCAACTCGACGACCTAGTGTGCCGATATTAGGACGCATAATCATTGAATCAAAAGCGTCTGTAATTAAACCAATCGGATCACTTTTATCATCGTTCCACTGTTGCGCTGCTGTTAACGTTTTGGTGTTGGTGTAGTTACTTGCATTAAACAGTACATTAGCGGCTCGAACTTCACGATCTAACAAAATTAAATCTGTTGTCGCTTCAACAGCATGGCCTAGTGGGTTGTGTCCAGTAATTGCCGTATCAATATCATCTTGCGGTACGGGGCTATCAAGTCCATAATCAGTTACTGAACTTTCTTGCTCGACGGCACCAAATTCAACTTGATTGGGTTGTGCTGTCCGCCCAACTTTAGTATCTGGGAGCGTAAATCGCTCTGAAAAATCGTACTCTAACCATTTAAAAGACGTGCTAGAAACGGGTACACGTGGTAATACTTCATCAGCTATTAACTTGTTATTTCGGTATGCAATCGCTATTGCAGTTAGCTGTGGTTCAACGGGAAAAGGACGCTGCATATAAAACTCCTATTTATAAAATTGTTTATCAAATGTCATGGACCATTAGTTAAATAAAAATTAAGCTTGTTTACTTGGCGCAATCCAAATAGCGCCTAATTCATCGGCGTTACCCGCAACTTCGGCATAGCCAATAATAAAATCACCTGACATCGCTTTTTTAGCTCGGCCATCCGCATTTGCAGTGATTGGGTCACCAATCGCAATGGTTTCGCTATAAAAAACTTGTGCCAATCCGCTGCGTACAACGTCAAACACTTCACCATCACCACCACCAACAATTGTTGATACACCGATTAATAATGCAGTACCGTCAATTGCAGTTTTTGCTAGCCCATCTTCATTACCATGACACACAATTACACGAGGCTTGATTTCACCTTCTGCTGTTTTTGCAACTGTTAAACCTGGAATATTCATATTGAGAAACCTCTAAATTAAAATTCAAAATAAGACTGAAATTAATCAGTCCATGTAATATTGTTTGCTTTTGCTGTTTACTGTTTTTTAGCTTTCGTTACATGCTCAACAGCTTGGGAAATAGAAACTGTGATACCTTTGTCTGCTTGCTCTTGTTGATATTTTTTTGCTAAATCAGCAATAACTTTAGGATCTTGTTTATCATCTCTTTCTTTAGAGTCTTTAGTATCGTTATCCGCCCCCGACTTTTCAGCAAAATCCATAAATGCGGGACGCTCTGAAAGTACTTTTTTGATTAAATCAACAGGGGCACGGTTAACAGTTGCATCACCTTCAGCAAATGAGATCGGCTCACTACCTAGCGACATAAATACTTCAACAACTGTAGTTTTATGCGCAGGTAATAATTTGCCAGATTTAACTAATTCATCAGCAAAGGCGGCAAATTCTGCCCGTTTGTTAGTTTGTTCTTTTTCTAGCAATGCTTTTTCACGTGTTGCAAGTTCGGCATTTTTTGCATCAATTGCCGCTTGCTGTTCTGCAAAGCTAGCATCTAAAGGTTGTGGCATTTTTTCTTTCTCCTTTTGTTTTCGGTCGGATATTGCACGCAATGATTCAAGGCGCCACTGCGGTAAAAATAGGTCAGCACTGGCAATGCCGGCTTTTTCAATCAGTAGGTCACGTAAATTGGCTAAAATTGAAATCAAATTTTCATCAAATTCTTCATCAGCCATAGAGAACTCTGCGGCACCTTGCTCACCGTCAGACTCCGCAAAACTGGCATCAGGCAAGCCTTTAATAGCAGGTGCTGCTGCACCTAAAAAACCGATGTGACGAGCATAATAATGACCAGGCTTAGGGTTGCCTGGTGAATCGGGTAAGTAAATTGAAAGTGAACGTTTTTTATAACTTCCCGCATTATAGGCTTCAGCAAATTCTGGATTAATCTGATCTAACTTGGCATAAACCAAACCATCTTTTACTTCGAATGATTTTGCCCATGCGTAAGCCGGAGCTGTTAGTTTTGGATGACCGATTACAGCAGGCGCTTCAGATAAACTTGGATCGTAGCTTTCTGCTAAATCAATACAGTTCTCTAAAGTAAAAGTGATTTTTCGACCATCTACCGCAGTGTGCGTACCAGGTTTAAAAACGGGGATAAGTGCCATAAAAAATGCTCCAATAAATTGATATAGAGCATCATGATCTATTTTGAGAAAAGGGTAATCTGAACGCGGGCAGATAAATTTTTAATGATTTGGAAAGAGGAACGGCAAAATAATAGAAGAAATATACACTAAAAACTTATTATAAAGCATTTACAACACGATTAAAGCGATTCGTAAATAAACTGATTAGCCTTTTTTAATAAAGTGGCTTAAAACGCGTTATATTGCGTTTTAAGCAAAACCCAAGTGCTCACGCACAATATCAACCAATAGTAATTTATCTTGGGCATTAATACCAAGCCATGGTCTGGCTGGAATTACTACTTGTTTGGCTAGACGTCCGCCAACATTTAATGCATTGCCCTTAACTGGTTTAATTATACCGCCGAACTGATGGATAGCGCCATAGATTAAGTTCGTACCAAACAACAAGGTATTACCTTCAATCTGCCAATGCAACGTACTTCTTAGATTACCATCTAGCGTTAAAATTTTATCTTTTTGTTTGGGTTTTGAGTCTTTATACCAAGGAGATAGTTCTTTCCACGGTACACCATCGGGCGATTCTTGAGCCGTAAATCTGGCTTCATGAATATCAAGTAATACTTCGCCCATATGACTAAATAAACTTTGAGTATCATCTATGGCTGCTTCAATATAAAGCATGGCATCAAGCGCATCTTGTATATTAAACTCAATATTTACGCCAGTCATTTTTTCACCTATAATTAACTTATCGTATGTACGGGCAGCTTCCGCCAAAGCCTCGAATCCCACGTGCAGCGACCCAATCGTGGCGGTGATTGGGTTTTATTTTATTATCGTTTAAAAACTCGAACACCGACCCGAAGCTGTTCTAAATATTCAGGGTTATCAGGCGCAAATGTTGTCACACCTAACCAACCATCATCACCCACTTCAAATACCGCTAGCATGGGCTTAACTTCGCCATCAATCATAAAACGTGAGATATAGCGACGGCGAACCACCGATTTTTGTAGATGATCAAAGTATTCCATTCTTGTCCAAATTTCATCGGGCAGTTTTAACGAATCCGCAAGTAACAATAAAAATTGCTCACGATCACGTTTTGTAACTTTCAATTCACCAGTTTTGCTAACAGTGAAAAGCTGTTTACCGATTACTAATGCATCACCGGCTACATCTTTAAAAATAGCTGGATTGGTTAATGTTGCACCAAATTCATTTAAGAAAATATTGGCATAATCTTCTTCAGTTAAGCCTTTTTCTAACAGTCTAGTTTTGCTTACTTCACGGATTGCTGGCCATTCATCAGTTGCTTTGCTTGACGGAACGCCACGCTTAAGAGTGGGATCAGCATCTAATGGATTGGGTACAAAATTATCTAGCCTCGATTGTCCTGGTATATGTTCAAAACTTGGATCAATGCCCTCAGGCAATCTTACAATACGTGGATTACCGCTATTTTCACCAATTACTCTATCAACCCAATTTATTGTTGGTGCTTTGTCAGGTTGATTTTTTCCCATTCTTTTTAGATCACCTTTAGTCCGCCCACGAACGCGGCACTGACAACCATAGCCATTGGGTGGAAAGTGAGTATTCCACCAAGGATCATTAAAATCTAATACCAGATGATCCCAACTTTGATGAAGCTCTCTGGGATGTTCAACATAATCACTATGCAAATATTCCATGTATGGAAACTTAGCATCACGTAATTGTTGATAGCGTCCAGCTTGATAAGAACTGTTTAAATTTGTTTCATAGATGATACGAGTACGCCAGTTAAAACCGCCGTTATAACTCCAACCATGACGTTCAACTATCTCAGCAAAGTCTTTACGGAACTCATCCAGTGTTGTGCCTTGGCTAATTGCTTTATCAATTGCTGCACGAAAATCATTTAGTAATGCATTACGATTAGCACCCGCCACAACAAAAGCATAATCATGCTCATTATTGTAGATATCTACATAGCTGTTTGTGGGCACATTTGCTTTACGCCGGAAAAACTCAATTTGCTCTTTAAATG
The DNA here is from genome assembly GCF_001690435.1 of Gilliamella sp. Nev3-1. Taxonomy (NCBI): domain Bacteria; kingdom Pseudomonadati; phylum Pseudomonadota; class Gammaproteobacteria; order Orbales; family Orbaceae; genus Gilliamella; species Gilliamella sp. Nev3-1. The sequence goes on from NZ_LZHN01000020.1 coordinate 17,636, forward strand.
GCAACGAGCCATATGCCACATTAACCATTTTTGCTATCCTCAATTAGTTCTGTGCGACCTGCTAAATTAGCTGCTGTTAATGCTTCAGCCATGACCTTTGCATATTCATCTAATTGCATATCGGGAATTAGCTCAAATAACTTATCACGTAATTCTTCTAATGATTGTACGCTATCAACCAGTTCTTTAATTTGATTAATCCACTTATCAGTAACGGGTTGCATTTCAGCGTTTAAACGTTGTGATTGCAGTACTGGCGCAAAATCATTTTGCTTTTGTGCTTCAGCAAATTCAGCCGTTTTTACTGTTTTAATCGCTTCATCAACTTGTTCTGGTTGTCGTTTTTCTTCCCACTCCCCACCATATGTATCTTGAACATAAGCCAATGTTGGACGGAAGCCAGTTGATTCAATAATATTTTTATCACGCTCTGACATTGATTTTAGATCATCCGGTTCATCAAAAATGCGGGAAACCTGCGGAACAGCAGCCCCAGGAAAATTCATCTGTGTAAACCATGTGCCAGGACCTCGATTCCAACTTTCACACATTACATCAGAATCTGATTTAGCAATTGATGTTAGTACCGCTGCTTGCAATGACTCATCACCACCGATTGAGCTTGATGCACCCCCTGATGATGTAATTTGGCCAACTGTCACACGGCGAATTGCTTCGTTCATTGAGTCATAAAAGGCCTTGTAATCACCCGCACCTGATCGTGCTATTTGTAATAAATCTAACGTCATACTCTCAGGAATAATAATGCCCGAATCGGTTTGAATAGCACGAGTTAACGACAATAGATCACGTTTTTGTTCTTGTGTTGCACCTGTGCCGTATTTGCCTACCGCCGTTGGCATGCCAAATTTTTCTAGAAAAATCAGCCAAAACTTAATATCATTGCGTTTAAAAAAGCTTGGCCAGTAAAGCCAATGAGCAAGTCCATGTCCATAAGGTTCATCATCATGATCTGCACCTGTTGCATAATGCCAAAAATATGGTGCATCACAAGCTATGCCCTCATGCATATTATTTTGTGTTAGTAAACGCAATTCACCGGTTGGAGTAAAGCGAAAACGACGGCGATCGCGAACTTTAATATCGTCGATCCAGTATAAATTACCCTTGATACCATAGATAAGTTCAGCAACTGCATAACCATAAAACACTCCATAATGCATAAGTTTTGTAACACGATCAAACCCAATCGATTTCAGTAACTCATTCATAGCTTCAGCAGCTTCTATATCAATGGGGTTATCGCCTCCCGGTTCAACTTTCCATTCGCGTGAAATCACCGCATCTTGGCGTTGAGTAAATGCCGATTTCACTTCATCATCATTTAAAACTTCTTTGTAAATATCTAAACGACCACCACCCCGATTACGAAGAACACTATCATCTGGCTGCGCTAGCGAACCAACATATAATTTAGTAATATCATTATTTTCACCTGTGCCTGCCAGCTCTCGTCCTGTTTCAACATGTGGCTTTTTGCCTTTAAACCATAACATTAAATAAATCCTCCAAAATCGTTTTCTGAGCTACTCGAATATTGATTCAATGAACGGTAAGAATCACGAACGCCTAGTGATTGGTATTCAATTTCACATACGCCTTGACTTGCAGCATTAATGGCAAGAAAAGCAGCCCACGTTCTATCGGCATGGCCATTACTATCTGAATCAGCAACAAAGCGTGGTTGTCCCGTTGAACCAGTGACTTTTTTTAACTTATGCAAGTCAGCACGAAGGGCATTATTGCCCGATGGAATACGAATTTTTCTATCTTGAAAAACTTGTTTACCTTGTGTTGCTAATGTTAATTTATTTGAAGCCGTAAATAGCACACCTTCAACAACCATTTCACCATAGCGCCGTTTAGCATCTTCCACCGGTTTTTCCCCCATACCTGTTTGGTCCATACAGATACGTATAACACGATAACGACGAAAAACCTCATCAAGTAAATAATCCTGCTCAGCAAATGAAATACGCTTGCGTTCAATAATTTCACGAGTCCAAAGCACATCACCTATTTGCTCAATAACCCAAATAACAAATAAGTCATTACGTGCAGCAATATCAACGCCAACAAAACAAGGATTGCCCGTATAATGTTCAGGAACACCTGCTTTTTCATTTTCAACGCTAGTAATTAAATCAAAATCCAGCCAACTACTCGCTTCATCTAACCACTTAAGCTCGAACTCTTGCGCCCATAAATCGTCGTCACCGGCACCTCGTCGCAACTCTTCAATATTACGCGGTAAACCATCTTCCACACATTGATAAATATCAGCAGTATGACGTGACCAACCATCATCTTTGCTTGTCATCAGCTCATAAAACTTATTGCCTTTGCCATTGGGGGTACTAATGACTCGCAATTTTAATCCAGGTTTTGAAATAACAGGGAACAATGCTTTCCAAATCGCACGGCTATCTTGGTGAAAGGCAAATTCATCCAGTAAAACACTAGCACTAAAACCACGAGCGGTGTCTGGATTGGCAGGTAAAGCAGTAATTTTACTGCCACCTGGTAATTCAACTTCTAACGCTCGAATATTGGCATCCCAATCATAATCGAGTTCTTTAAAACCTGCGGACATTGCACGCAAATGAACTTTAACCCCCTCATTCATGGCTTCACGTGCTTGACGTTCACCACGTGATAAAATAACCCAACGCGCACGTTTCCCCTGAGCTTCAGCTCGCAAACAATCGAGAACAATTTGCAAAGTACTGGTAAAGGTTTTACCGCATTGACGAGAGAACATCGCAATAGCAAAACGGCTAGTGTCGTTTACCCACTGTTTTTGATAGTCATAGAGTTTTAAGGCTGGTTCATTTTTTACTGTCATAAGTCATACGCCGCTTTAATTACTTTAGCTAACATTTCAGCTGGTACTTCGCCTGTTTTTTCTAGCTCATCCAGTTTTTCTTTTTGCTCACGCAATAACTTTTCACGTGCGGCTTTTTCGATTTCTTGCCGCTCTTTAAAACTTAATTGCCTTGCTTGCATGGCCTCTTTAGCCGCTTTTGCTAAAAAACTAATTTCCTTGATAGTGATATCTTCTGATTCATGTGCTTTAAATGCGGCACGTGTTGCTAACGTTGTGACCGCTTGTGCAAGTAGTGCTCCTGATTTGTCATCAACACTATCACCCAATTCATCAACCAAAATACGTGATGCTGTTTCAATTTCACGTAAGCTATTGGTCATTTCATTAAAACCTTTTTGATAGCGGTGAAGACTGGAACGACTTGGCGTATCAGTACTTGGAAACGTTTGTTGCAGTTCGGCAATCATTTCATCCAGTGTAAGTTGATCTGCTCGTAGTAGTTTCTCAATATAACTACGTACCTCAGGCTCTAATTTGTGGATCGTTGATTTACGTCCCATATTAAGCTCCTGCGCCTGGTCGTTTGACGCCATGCACAATCGCTTTTCCTGTTGCAACATCAGCACCAAAATCGGTTAAACGAGCAACAATAACACTACCGATTGTTTCGATTTTGATTAAGTCTTGCTGCCCAAGCCAACTTAAATGGGTTTTAACTTGGTCTCGGCTAATAGCGTGACCATAGTGATCTAACGCACTATAGATAATGCTAGAATTACTGCTATAACTTGGCATTTCATATAAGATACGCAAAATAACCAAACGTTGATCTTCTTTTAAAAATTCAGCGTAGCTCATAATTCCTCACTTGTTCTTTAATAAAAATTGGTTAATGTTATCTAATTGACGTGATAATCCTGAAAGCCGATCAGATAACTGATTTAAAGTTGCTTCATTGCTACTTAATTTTTCAATCAATTTGGTTACTTGGTGCTGAGTTGGTAATGACTTAACTGTTTCTTCGACTTGTGTTACTCGAATACGTAAATCTAATAATTCTTTTTGGCTAGCCGATTGACGACCAATTAACCATGAGTACACTCCAACCACTGCCATTACAACCCACTGCAAAAACTGCCAATTAAAGGTAAGTTCGTTAAAATTCATCGTTTATTCCTTTTTTCTTCTATCGAAGCACATTCAATACATAAATCAGTCACTAATGCTTTTCGACGTTCTTCAGCTATAGGCTCTTCACAGATTCGACAATACAGACTTGATACTCCTGTCTTTGCTTGATGTTTTGCTAGTATTCGTTCCCGTGCTTCCATTTCAACAGTTGATGCTAAATCAGCGTTATCCATTATTTACCTCGTTGATATATTTTATTAGTTCAATAAATCGACCTGAGCACTGCCCATATTGGTCATAAAGCTGTTTTAAGGCTTGAGCTAAACCATCAGCGGTATTATTTCTTCGTTTTACGGGTAATTCGCATGGTACCGTCAGTTGTGCTGGTAAAGCCATGGGCTGTTGCTTGAGCTGCATTTGCACGGGCCGAGTCGATGAACTGCAAGACACTATCATCAAACACGCAATGACTGCGATCATTAGCCGTTTTATTAAGTGCATCTTGTAATGCTTGGGTTGATTGTTCATCATATAATTTCCTTTCTACTATCTGCTGTGACAATGAATAACTTGCATCATTAGCAGTTTTAGTTAGTTGCTTTGTACTCTCAATAAATTGGCTTAAAGTATTCATTGCTTGTTGTGCTTCTAAAGCAATATATTCTTGTTTAGCCATTGATTTGCCATGACTGATACCTAATTGGTAAAGTGAACCAAAACCAACAATCAAAAATATTCCCAACAAAAAATAACTTTTATTGTTCACAAAAAAGCTTTTGATTAATTTGCCTATATTTCTAATCATCACAAACTCCTAAACCCCAATTTTCATTTATATAAACAGGTTGCCAACGGTAGATAATACGAATTGGATAATCACGGTTTTCTTTAAAATTAATGCTTTTACGACCACCATTAATATTTTCAACTACCCCCCAATAATGCCCAGAATCTTGATATTCTCGTTTTGCTCGCTGACGATCACGATTCACCCAACCAAGCCCACCGTTATATGCTGAGAGAGTGAATCCCCACCTGTCACAATCGCTAGCAGTTTCATTTATACGTTGATATAACCAATAATCATATTGAACCAATGCCCGAAGAGACCATGACGGGTTATAAGGTTCATTGCTGCCCAGTGTTTTTGGGTACGCTCCCGCAATCCAATCCGCCGTTGCTGGCATAAACTGCGCCAAACCTTGAGCACCTACATGTGATTTTGCGTTTACTTTCCAACGAGATTCTTGATGAATTTGCGCAGCAAATAATGCAATGGGTGCATCAAGGCCAAATATGGCTCGTGCATTACGTGCCAGTTCCCGTTGATGTTGCTTAGCATCATTTGGTACACCTGCTATAGCAGGCGCTAAATGACAACTAAACAGCATAAACACAATAATTAAAGTTAAATAACGCATGGTTATAATCCAAGAGTTACACCAAGAATCACAGCGGAAACAATCAACGCCCGACGAATCAGAACAACCGCAAATAGGTTTCGATACTCATCAAGAACAGGGTATTCCGCACACATTTTGGAATCCATTGCCTCTGGTCGTTCATTGTTTTCTAAAGATTCAATATATTGCTGAGTATAAAAATTAGGACCAAACTCTTTCCAATCGTTATATAAATAACCTCCAGGAGATGCATAAGGGAAAAGTGCACGGTCTAGGTGGTAACCAATCACAGCAGAAAGCAAGACTAAAGCCAACTTATAAGCAACAACTGGTAATTGCTGAGGCGAGAGTAACGTAATAATTGCAAATAAAGTAATAGCAACTAAATACCATTTGAGAAGGCGTACTTGGGATAATTTTTTGATAGGGTGTTCCATAAAAACCTCATAATTAAATTAATGTATGAGGTTATTATGATCTTACTTACTTGAAATGTAATTTGAACGGGGGCAGATTAAATTCTGCTTTTCTATAAGAATAACTAAAAAAAGTCGTCACAATTAAGTGACGACTTTATTAAGTGTTAAGCGGCTGTTTTATTAGCGCATTCACACTGTGGTATACGAAAAGCTTTTGCCTTTTTAGGATAAATAGTCTTGCCATTTTTGACTATATATCTAGCAAATGTATACCCACAAGCATTACCACAGCGAGGACAAATAAAATCACTCATGCGATATCTCCTATCAAAAGGAGAACATTTAGAGCACAAATAAACTATTGCTTAATAGAAAATAATAAGTATAATCTATTCGCTTTTTCAAAAGTTCCATTAGACACCCAAATGTTCTTATGGTTGTTAACAAGTTAGTCATATCCGTAAAATATGTAACTAACACCCAAAATAAAAAGCACTTACCGTAAATAAGTGCTTTTTACACTTCGAAATCAAACGAATATTGACGTTCAATTCCAATTTCTAATAATATAGTTGAAGCAAATAAATCAGCTTGCCATTCAGCATCTTCTTTATAAGTTGGTTGATGTTGAGAATGGTGTAAAATAGCCTTATGTCCTAATAAAATATGCCCCATCTCATGGAAAATAGTAAATAAAGCTTCTCTTTTCCCTTTAGAGGCTGCCACATAAGTTTTATTTGGTATACTAATGGTAAAATCGTTAGGATCACAATGCCCCTCAGTGACACCTAACCAGTCTTTATCCGAAATTACTTGTAATGTTATTCCATATAAAGCTAAGTTTTCAAATACAGCATCAAAATTAATTTTCATTTCTTTTGAAAGCTTAAAGACCTTGCAAGAGTTAATTGCTTTTATTTTTATATCATCAACTTCCATTGGTTCAACTCGATTTCCACGCATTTGGTACTTTTCAATCATTTAATCAATCCTTTTTTTATTAATATCTTCAAATAATTTAGCTAATCGCTTTAGTTCCTCAGCATTAAATGGGGATCTAGCAAAACCTGCAATTAACATCTGTTGTTGCAAAGACAAACCACTAATATTGACATTTTCATTTGACACATCAGCTAATTCTTGCAAATTATTTATTTCGTGATTTTTGGATTTGAAAAAGTTAGATATTTTTTCAACCCAATTTTTAGGGATCTTTTTTAATCCTGTTTCTAGGCCACTAAGGTAAGCAGGTGTTGTTTCAAGCTCTTTAGACATAGTCAATAGCGTATAGCCAATGTCTATTCTTGCTTTTCTTACTACTTTGCCAAATTCTGTCAGTGCCATAATTTTGTTTCTCCTGTTATAGTATTTGATATACAAATACCGCCCTAATTTATCATGAAAAAAAGGCCAATTCAACCATTTTGGTAAATTAAAACTTATTTTTAGTTGAAAGAAATTAAAGGTTCTAATTTTAAAATTGTATATTTCTATAAAATATAAATAAATTATTAGGTTGTTTGATTTTTAGATTTAAATGATCTGTTCATAAGGAATTTTACTCTTCCCCACATTCCTTCTGTTTTTCAACATCTTTTAATTGCTCCAACCGCCTATTCGCACTTTTCAACGCTTCACCTTTTTCAATAACATTACCAACGCCAAAGTCACCTAAAAACGATAAAACAGAACGTCCATCAAATTGGCTTTCTTTTTCTACATGTTCTTTAAAGCCTTCTATTTTCGCTTGTTCTAACGCAATTTCACGGCATGTCATCGTGTCTTTTTCATATTGGGTTAATTCTCCCTGACGACCGTAATTTTTAGTCGCACAGCCAGTTAAAACTAAAGCTAAACATAAAATGAGTAAATTTAATTTATTCATACTTAATCCTATTTATTTATAGATTCAATTTTGTAATAGCCAACATTTACGCCTTCAGTAATATCCTTATTTTTATATTGCATGTCTTTATCTGTAAAAAATGCAAATATTCGTTCGTGAAAACCAGTATAGGCGCCAAAGCTATTTTTAGAATTAACGTAGTATAAAATAATATCTGCATTATCTCCGTTTATCTTTACCCTAACTGGTTTTTCGAATTTGTACTTAGCACTATCAAAATCTTTTAAATTAAGTTCTAAGTAATTAATAATTTGGTTTTCATAATCACTATGAGAATCACAGCTAGCCAACCAAAAAACACTAAACAAAATAAAAAATGAACAAAACAATTTATTTATTATTTTCATTTTTCGCCCCTCAATTTTCTTTTTTCAATTTCTAGCTCTAATTCATAAATAATTTGGTTATTTTCAGATAAAATCGGCTGTAAATATTTAGTTTTAATACACAAAACTCGAATTAAAATTGTAATCAAAATTAAAGCAGATATCATAATTAGAAAAAATGTATCTCCAGAAAAAACGCAGTTGTGATTTAGAAAACCGCCAGAAGCCATGAAATACCAGTTCATCGCGGCTATTGAGAAAATGGACAGGGAAATAATCAAAATTGCAACAGACGGTAAGTTAAAAAATTTCTTTCTGATTATTAGTTTATTTTCTTGTTTTATATAATCAATAGCTAGCAATAAGTGCTGTGAAGATAATTCACTAATATCTAATTTTTTGTTTATTAGCTCAATATAAATATTATAGATATTATTTGCCGCAACTTGTCCAACCGTATGATTAAAGTGTTGCTCCATAATCTCACCTTTTCCTTTTCACCCCAATATTATAAATATTTTCTGCAGAAACTTGACCATCTATATTTCCGTTAAAAATTTGTTTAGCGGATGTCTGCTGAGCTGTTCCTGCTGTTAAAGCTCCCAGTGCAGCAGCTTTAATAGCTAATGGTGCATTACGATATAATTCAATTAATTCTTTTTCTTCTCTGGATAAAATTAATCCGGATTGTCGTTCGCCTGTAAGAATGAATTGTACATTAACACCTGCAATAGCTAATGCTGCAAAAATTTCTCCTCCGGGTATTGCTATTCCCCTCTCATATTTCCCCCACATTTCACGAGAAATACCACAAATTAAAGCCATATCCACTTGTGTAAGTTTTAATCTTTTTCTTTCTTCTTTTAATCGGTTCACTGAATGAGAATTAAAGTTCATAAAATAACCTTGACAATGAGAATTAAAGTTCTCATAATATAATACATAAATTACACATATATTCGTAACAAAAGGAGCAAAAAAATGACTGCGAAAGTTCTTACTCCCGAACAAGTAAAGCAACAGTTCCGTCAAAAGGGACTGACATTTACAAAGTGGGCACATGATAACGGCTATCACCCAATTGACGTTTACCGAGTTACCAACGGTTTTACTAAAGCAAGTCGCGGCAAAATGCACGAAATCGCAGTAAAACTTGGCTTAAAACAAGCCTTATAACCCTGATTGTAACAGTTTTTCATATATAGAAAAAGGGTAAAAAACATGCATAGTTCACAAATTTCAACATCTGGCACTCGAATACTTAAGGTACTCAAAGCGCTAAAAGGCTATACATTAACAGGTTTATCCAACGGCGATATCGCAAAGATGATTAATGAATCACCGGTTAATGTTACTAGGGCGTTACAAACTCTTATTGAGGAAGGATTGGTAATTAAGCTAGATAATGGCTTATTTGCTCATAGTGTGCAAATGTTGCAAATAGCCCAAGCGCATGCAATCCATATCACTAAAATGCAAGACCAAATAACAGAAATCAATCAGCGTATTACGGCTGGTTCAAGAGGATAAATAAAATGGCAAGAACAGCAAATCCAACAAAAGAAGCAATTGAATTACCTGCAATTGATGAGCAAGGGATTAATGAAGTAATGAATACTATGACCACAATTCAAAGTGAATATAGTGAGGATCGTGACCTAGTTAACCAGCTTTTAGGTCAGGCTCAAATGGCTGATGCTTTTGAAAAATTTTCCCAAACCGTTTGGGCTTCTAAATTAAATTTTGTTAAAGAAAACAAGCTTTATCGTAATTTATCAGGGAAAAAAACTCCAAACGGTTTGGAGTTAAAAGGAACTTGGGAAGAATTTTGTTCATTGTTAGGAGTATCTGATGAAAAAGCTAATCAAGATATAGCAAACCTAAAATCATTCGGCGAGGAAGCCCTTGAGTCTATGTCTCGTATGGGCATCGGTTACCGTGAATTACGTCAATACCGAAAACTACCCGAAGACCAAAAAACGGCATTAATTGAAGTTGCTAAAGCAGGCGATAAAGAAGCATTAGTTGAGTTAGCAGAAGAATTTATTGCTAAAAATGCCAAGGAAAAAGAGCAGCTCAAAAAAGAAAATAGTAATTTGCAAGCTGACTACAAAGCATTAAGCAAGCGTAATGCGGATGTAGCGAAAGAAAAGGAAGAATTAGCAATAAAACTGGCTCAATTTGAAATGAAAACCGTGCCGTTGGATGAGCGTTTAGTTAATGTCGAAAAAATAGTTGGAGATTCTTTATCGGATGTTAAATCCAAATTAGAAAATTTCCGCCAATTGATTGAAAATTTAGAAAAACTCCAATTTGAGATATTTGAAAATGATCCAAGTTATGATCCTGAACAACCATATTCATTGCCGGATTCTTTTGCTGTAAGTGTTCAAATGATTCATGGAGGCATTGGAACAATAAAAAAACAAGCCATTGCAATTGAAAAAGAATTAGCCAATAAATTTACGACAGAGCTTGGTTTAAATCTTGATGAATTTGAATTCATTATGGCTCAACGCTAATTAAATTAGATGATATTTTAGGTGATTTAAATGGCTATAAAACAAGATATTCGTAACTATGTAAATGAATTAGCAACAAAGCTAGATAAAGCTCCACACGGGAAACGAGGAGAACTTATTAATAATGCTGTGGTTTTTTTAGGAATATCTCGTCAAACGCTTTATCGTTATTTAAAAGAGTTTAGCGGTTGGTCAAGTGAACGAGCAACACGGGAAGGAAAAGGGAAAACCAGTCTTTCTAGAGATTCGTTGATAGTTCTTAGTTCGGCTATCAAAGCATCTATTCGAGAAAATGGTAAGCAAACCATGTTTACGCCAACAATCAGAGGAATCCTTGAACAAAACGGACACAACATTAGCTTAAGTAACGCTCAAATAAATCGAGTGTTACGAAATGAGAAAATGAATGTCAAGGCTCAAAAAATGGCAAATCCTGTACAGTCATTACGCGCATTACATCCAAACCATGTCCATGAAATTGATCCGTCATTATGCTTGATTTATTACATGAAAAATAAACAACATATTATGCGTGACAGTGAATTTTACAAGAATAAATTGGCTAATTTTGACAAAGTCAAATTTAAGGTCTGGCGTTACACATTGTACGACCGTGCATCCGGCATGATTATACCATGGTACGTTGAAGCAGCAGGCGAAAACCAACACTCATTATTCCAATTTTTAATGTTTGCTTGGGGTAAGCAAAATGGACGCTTATTTCATGGTGTACCAAAACTATTGTATTGGGATAAAGGTTCAGCTAATACATCATCAGCAATCAAGAATTTGTTAGACCATTTAGAAGTTAAATATCTGGAACACGAAGCGGGTAATGCAAGAGCGAAAGGTGGTGTTGAAAATGCCAATAATATCATCGAAACACAATTTGAAAGCCGTTTAAAGTTTCAACCTGTTGGTAGTATTGATGAATTAAATCATGCAGCAATGAACTGGGCGGAAGCATACAACGCCAATCGTTTACCGGGGCAAGATACACGTTTGCGTCGTATTGGGTTATCAGAGCCAGTTTCACGCCAGGGGCTTTGGCAATACATTACAGCAGAGCAATTACGCTTATTACCACCCATTGATGTTTGTAAAGCACTGATGGCAAGCCGTGAGCAAGAGCGTCAAGTTCGCCCCGATTTAACCATTAGCTTTAAACATCCGCAAGCGGATAGTTCGCTTATTTATAGTTTAAAAGGCTTAGATGGTATTGCTGTTAAAGATAAAGTTAGTGTGCGGTCATTAGTTTATGGTGATTGTGCTATTCAAATTGAAGTACATCGTTATGACGGTGAAGCACTGATTTATCGTGTTGAACCTGACCGTAATTATGATCAGTTTGGACAACGTTTAGATGCACCGGTGATTGGCGAGGAATATAAATCGAAAGGTGATACTGAAATTGAACAAGCCGCTAAAGCAATGGATCAAGTTGCATATCCAGATATGAGCGAAGATGAAATCAAAAAAGCTAAACAAAAACAAGTTGCGCCGTTCGGTGGCAAGCTTAACACACTGGATTATTTAGATAATATTGAACATCCGGCTTATTTAGCAAGTGCTAAAAAAGGTAATGAAATTGAAACACCTGAGCATTTAAAGCCAGCTACAACAACATTAACGCTAACAGCCGCTTTAATGCGTATTACTAGCTCAATCGGCCGCAGATTAACAATAGATGAAAATAAATGGTTATCAGCAAGTTATAAAAACGGCGTTCCGGAAGACGCGCTAGAGTCATTAATTCATTCGTTTATCGCCCCAATTGCAGTTTGTGACGGTACAACAGGACTAAGGATTGTTAAATAATGCTGAAATTAAAAAGTGTGATGGCACAGTTCAATATTAAACAAGCGCAGTTGGCTCGAATGATTGAGTATAAAGGTAACTCAATCAGTCAAGCCGTTATTAATCAGCTTGTTAATCACAACATTTGGCCACGTTCAATAGTTCGTAATGAACTAGAACAAAAAATTGAAAAAGCGTTAATTAAACTAGGTTTAAATAACGATTATTTACTGAATATTTTTGAAGAAGAAACTGGCACAGCCGGAATCTTGGCGGACGACGCTGTGCCAGTTGACTCAAATGAAAACTTAACAAAGGAGTCAGCCTATATGTTACTACGAAAACAAACTATAAATCGAGATGCACGGGCACATTTTCGCATTCCTCGTGATCCGTTCACTGACGAAATGACACAGGATGCCGATGTTTATCTATCTGATGATATTCGTTATGTACGTGCTGCAATGCGCCAAACAGCAAAACACGGCGGAATGTTAGCAGTAATTGGTGAATCAGGTAGCGGTAAATCAACACTACGGCACGATTTAATTGATTGGATCAATATTAATCATGAACCAATAACGGTTGTTGAGCCGTATGTGCTTGGTTTAGAAGACAATGAAGTAAAAGGTAAATCACTAAAAAGCATGGATATTAGTGGCGCAATCATCAATGCGATTGATCCACAAGTCAAGCCAAAACGCAGTGCTGAAGCACGGGCAAGGCAAATGCATACTTTACTTAAAAATAGTGCATTATCTGGTCGTAAACATTTGTTAATTATTGAAGAAGCACATGGATTACCAATCCCGACATTAAAGCACTTAAAGCGATTTTATGAGTTACAAGAAGGCTTTAAAAAACTACTATCAATTATTTTAATTGGTCAAACAGAGTTACAAACAAAACTATCAGAGTATAACCCCGAAGTTCGTGAAGTTGTGCAACGTTGCGAGGTGGTAAACCTAAAACCATTAGATTTTAAAGTTGAAGAATATATCAAACATAAGTTTTCACGTGTTGATATGGACTATACAACGTTATTTGATTCATCGGCATTTACTGAAATTATCAATCGATTACGTGTTGCAACAACTCGCCGTGGTGAAAAGCAAGTGCGGTCATTATGTTACCCGCTAGCGGTTAACAATTTGGTATCAAATGCATTAAACCTAGCAGCACGCATTGGTGCACCCAAAGTTACTGGTGAAGTAATTGCTGAATGTATTAAAGAACGGGGAGATCTATGATGAAAACTAATCAGTTAATTAATAATGGGATAAATGCGGTTAATCAAGCTGTAAATATATTATCTAACGAAGATCTAACGGCCATTGGTTTTTATCATGATTCACTGTCAAAACCGACAATTGAAATTGAGCATCATCCCAAGTGCAATAAGTATATAGAAGCTGGTCGAGCAACATATTACCGTTACGAAGGTTATTATCGATTTGGGCAATTTGAATTAAATGGTTGCCGAATTGTGTGGAAAGAGCGCGATATTAGTCGTTTGCATTAATTAGGAGCGATAAAAATGATAAAAGCCAAAAAACGTATTAAAGCTACCGCGTCAATCTATGTTGTGCAATCTAAAAAACAAGCATCAGAAGCTATTAAATATCTGGGTGATATTCAACGTGAATTGATTCGTTTAGAAGCTGAAATGAACGATAAAATCGCTGAAATTACCGCAAGTTATTCATCAAATATTGAAGTATTAAAAAAGAAGTCAGCGGAAATACAACAAGGTATCCAAATTTGGTGCGAAGCAAACCGTGACGAGCTGACAAATAACGGTAAAGTTAAGACTGCAAATCTAGTTACTGGAGAGGTTCAGTGGCGTAATCGACCGCCATCGTGTGTTATTCGTGGTGTAGAAACTGTTATAGAAACCCTGAAAAAACTAAACCTAGAACGATTTATTCGTACAAAAGAAGAAGTTAATAAAGAAGCTATTTTAAATGAAGCAAACGTTGTCGCTCATGTACCAGGTATTACCATTAAAAAAGATGTAGAGGATTTTGCAATAGTCCCATTTGAACAGGAGGTTATCTAATCATGCAAACACAAGATTTTTATATTTTGCATCAATTTGTATTAAGCCAGATAGCTAATTTTATAGCTCATTGTAAAGAGTATGGTTTATCTGAATGTGAAGCTGATCGCATCATCGATGAGTTGGAGGAATTAGCAAATGGGTAAAGTGACATTAATAATTGAATTTGAAAATGGTAAAGAACCGTCTTTTCATGCAAATCAAAATATTTTAGGAGGTCAATTATCTTTTGTCGCATTTTCTGACTTAAATGAATCAATTAGAAATGATATTGAAAGAATCATAAAAAAAAATTTAGGTAAACTACCATCAATAAATGATGATGCTAAAGATATTTTGGTTGATATAGCTAATGAATTTGATTTATTAGAAAAATTTAATTTGATAATGAAAACTAAATTTTCTAATCCTAAACGCTATATGCCTGATTATCATGTTTCAATCAGTCATGAACATTCGTTTATGCGTGAAGTTCAGGGGCAGGGTTATGTCGATGGACAGATATATGATGAACTCTATGCCGAATATGTTAAGTTAAAATCAGGTTCTATCTAGATGAAATCTAAATACATCAAGCTTATTCATATAGCTAAAACACAACTTAATTTAGATGACGATATCTATCGTCATCTATTACTGACTATAACTAAAAAAACTAGCACTAAGGATATGACAGTTTGGGAACTAGAAAAAGTTATAACTAATTTGAAATTAAAAGGTTTTAAAGTTAAATCATCAAAAAAAACGGGGAAGATAACAGCTACAGAACCAGTTCATAAAAAAATACGCTCATTATGGCTAGAACTAGCTGATGCAAGTGAAATCAAAAATCGTTCTGAAAAAGCTATCAATTCTTATGTAAAACGTATTACTGGTGTTGAAGTGATGGATTGGCTGACTCAAAAACAAGCAATGGTTGTAATTGAAAGCCTAAAAAGTTGGCAAGCACGCATATAAAGGAAGAAGTATGAAATTAACACGTTGCCCTATTTGCCATAACGAAATTAATTTAGACGCATTGGTTGAGGATGATTCTGGTAGAGAATTACTGATATTAGTAAGTAATTTAAGCTATGGCTGTGCTAAACCAATGATTGCCTATATTGGTTTATTTCGTACTCAAAAATCAAATTTAAGCAATTCTAGAGCAGTAAACCTAATCAATGAAGTTTTAAAATTATATCAACCTAGCAGGCATCTGGCACATGCGCTAAGAGAAACCGTCAATAATATTCACGCTAAGCGTGCACTAGGTGAATATAAGCCGTTTAAAAATCATAATTATCTAAAGTCAGTTTATGATTCTACTAAGCATTTATTTGCGTACGTTGAACATAAAGAAGAAGATAAACCTGTTCGTAGCAGTAATGAAGAGTATTTTGAACAGATGTATAGAGCCGGTATTGATTTTAATAAATTAGAAAAAAATATACCTGGTGCACTAGATTGGTATAAGAAGAAAACAGGAGCGTAAATTATGACAAAGTCTGCAATGTCTATCAAACGTCACGAATTACTAACACATGTATCATTATCTGCGGCTAACGACGCAATGGATTATGGTTTACCTGAAGATATTGCAGCACAGTTAGGTGATAACATTGCAAATACAATTTCAGAACTATTTGGTGGTCAAAATTTCACATTTCCAAGAGATTATTTTTTTAAGTTAAACAAACGCGATCTACAAATTTATGATGCATTTAAAGGTAATAATTATGCAGAACTCAGCCAAAAATATAATATGACAGAACGAGGTATTAGAAAAGTAATCGACCGAGTTCATAAACGAATGATAAAAGAAAAACAACCAGCCTTATTTGATTTCAATGATGCCTAATCAATTTTTAGAACAAAATTTTTTAGGCAATTTTTTATTTCATATTTTGTAACACTTTTTCAAAAAACAATTTCAATATTTCCCTGTTTATTTTGCTATATCCCATTTATCTCATCATTCTGTTATTATTTATCATGTTCTGTTTCATTTTGACCTAAACTAGTTGTCGAAGGATGCCTATTGGCCGTTGAACTATCTCTTTTTTATTCTTTCTAGCTTGGAATAATATGAAAACTGGGTATCGTTCCTTCCTAAAAAGGTGATTATAATGCATTGTAATCTTTAAACTGTGGCGGTGTGAAGTAGCGAGTATAAATCACCTTTCTACTTTCTTCACTTCACTGAGTTTAAAATTGCACCTCATGTTTTAATCCAAAAAATAACCAGAAAAACTTTAATAAAATCAATGACTTTTCTGACTAATTTTTAAACTATAAAATCCTCAATTGCTAAATCACCAATCGGTTACTGATGGTTATGATTCGGCACCAAAATATACCACGACAGCCATGCATGAGGTCGGAGATTTAGCACAAAGCCTACCCAAATCGAATGTGATAACAGTAGCCTATTTTATCCACAAAAAGCAAAACGCCCAAAATCACACAGCTCTCAAAATAAGCCATTTTGCACTGAAAAATCAGTCAGAAAAGCCATTGATTTTATTTAATTTTTTGTTGTAAAATAAAAATGCAGAATCCAAATGGCTAACTTCCTATAAAACTATAGCCATAAAAGGGAAAGTAGATTTTTTAATATGTCATAAAGGAGATGGTCGGCGAGAGAGGATTCGAACCTCCGACCCACTGGTCCCAAACCAGTTGCGCTACCAAGCTGCGCTACTCGCCGTTAGGAAGCGCATAATACTTCGCTTCCTGAAAAGTGTCAATACTTATAGTAAAAAATATATAGCAAAAAATAGGCTTGAGATTTTTATTTTGCTAACGGTGCTGGTGTTTTACCAATACGTTGATAAAATTCAACAACAAAATCCTCGTAACATTTGTTAGCAACCGCCTCACGAATTTCAGACATTAAGCGTTGATAATAACGTAAATTATGAATGGTATTTAAACGTGCACCTAAAATCTCACCACATTTATCTAAGTGATGAAGATACGATTTAGTGTAATTTTTACACGTATAGCAATCACAATGAGGATCAAGTGGTGTTGTGTCATCTTTATATTTAGCATTACGAATTTTAATCACACCATTGGTAACAAATAAGTGACCATTGCGGGCATTGCGGGTTGGCATCACACAGTCAAACATGTCAATACCACGGCGTACGCCTTCGACTAAATCTTCAGGTTTCCCCACCCCCATTAAATAACGGGGTTTATCAGCGGGTAATTGTGGGCAAGTGCCTTCTAATATACGGTGCATATCAGCCTTGGGTTCACCAACCGCTAACCCGCCAACCGCGTAACCGTCAAAGCCTATTTCAGTTAATCCTTTAATTGAAATATCCCGTAATTCTTGATGAATACCACCTTGCACAATACCAAATAGTGCATTTTTGTTGCCTAATTCATCAAAGCGTTGTCGGCTGCGTTTAGCCCAACGTAAAGACATTTCCATTGATTTTTTGACATAATCCCAATCAGCGGGAAAGGGGGCACATTCATCAAAAATCATTACAATATCAGAACCCAGATCGTATTGGATTTCCATTGAAATTTCAGGCGATAAGAAAATCGAATCGCCATTAATTGGATTACGAAAATGAACACCTTCTTCTTTGATTTTTCGAATATCGCCTAAACTAAAAACTTGAAACCCACCTGAATCGGTTAAAATAGGTCCTTTCCATTGCATAAAGTCATGCAAATCACCATGTTTACGCATGATTTCTTGCCCTGGCCTTAGCCATAAGTGAAAAGTATTACCGAGTAATATTTGCGCACCTGTTGCAGCAACTTCTTCTGGCGTCATACCTTTTACCGTGCCATAAGTGCCTACAGGCATAAACGCTGGGGTTTCAACAGTGTATTCAACTCCACGGCGATCGAATTTCATTCGCCCACGACGAGCTAACCCGTCAGTATTATCTAGTTCAAATTTCATTTTTTGTTAACCTCTTGCGACCAAATAAACAGTTTGGCGCGAATTATTGTTATAATGCGTAATCGCATCATTAATTTGCGGGACCTAGTTTATCTTGCTTGACTAAAATAAACAATATTTGAAGGGGCTTTGAATCGTTTGAAACGTATTATTCTACTATTGTCAGGTTGGTCGATATTTTTTCTCACTGGGTGTCAAATTCAAAGTAAAAAAACTTATCCCAAAGTGATTACTTCCGATCGGATTCAATTGTTATCTGAAAATGATATTTTTTCAATTAGTCAGATGGCTTGCCTTGAAATAGATAAGCGGGCAGTCATTCCTCCTGATTACCATGCTTTAAGCCAAAGGCTCAATAAAATTGCTAAAACCCTGCCTAGCAAGGCTAATAATATTGAGATAAATTATCAAGTTTATATTAATACTGAACCTAATGCATGGTCTACCGCTAATGGTTGTATACGTGTAAACAGTGGTTTGATGAAATTGTTGAATGATAATGAGTTACAGGCAGTACTTGCCCATGAGCAGGCGCATATCGCACTTAAACATGCTATTAGCTTATTTAAGCAAGCGCCTTATATCGAATTTACTGATAAAATTGGTGAACTTGTTGTTATTGCTAAAAAAGACGTGGCTCAACAATATGAAATTGAAGCTGATAACTATGCTTTTGATTTATTAATAAGTAAAAACATAGATCCGATGAGTTTAGTTGACATGTTAGCCAAATTGCCTATTCACTCAACCAATAAACCAACATCACATCCTTCAAGAATAAAACGAATAAAGAATATTATTGCTAGACTAAAGCGGTAAATAGCTATTTGTGCGATCAGTTAAATAATAGCCAACTAGGTTTGCACTTAGCTCAATTTTATTTGGCTATTTATTTAACCGCTTTTTAAGATTTATTATCACGAAGCCGAAATAAACATAGCATCACCGTAGCTAAAAAAACGATAGTTTTCTTTAACAGCATGCTGATAAGCATTCATGGTATTTTCGTAACCAGCAAAAGCAGAAACAAGCATAATCAAAGTTGATTCCGGTAGGTGAAAATTTGTGATAAGTGAGTCAATAACCTTAAACTGATAGCCTGGGTAAATAAAAATTTGGGTATCGTCAAAAAAAGGAGCGATTTTTCCTGTCTTTTGTGCGGCACTTTCTAAAGCGCGAACCGATGTAGTCCCTACTGCGATCACTTTATTGTTTCTGGCTTTGCATGCTAATACGGCATCGACAACCGAATCGGGGACTTGAGCATATTCTGAATGCATAATATGTGCCTCAATATTTTCAACTCTAACAGGCTGAAATGTTCCCGCTCCAACATGTAAAGTAACAAAAGCCATTTCAACGCCTTTTTGTTTTAATTTTTCTAATAAAGGTTTATCGAAATGAAGACCTGCTGTAGGTGCGGCAACCGCGCCAGGCACTTTACTATAGACTGTTTGATAAACTTCACGATCCTGTTCGTTGTCAGGACGATCGATGTAAGGTGGTAAAGGAATATGACCAATTTTATTCAAAATACTGAGCACATCATCAGGGAATTGTAATTCAAATAAAGCATCGTGACGTGCTATCATGGTCACATTAATGTGTTCATTTTCACCTAATATTAGCTCAGTTCCTTCTTTTGGTGATTTTGAGGCTTTAATATGCGCAAGAGCACGATTACCATCTAGTAATCTTTCAATTAATACTTCAACTTTGCCACCAGATGCTTTTTTTCCATACAAACGGGCAGGAATCACTTTGGTGTTATTAAAAATCAATAAATCACCTGGATTAATTTTATCGATAATATCAGTAAATACCTGATCTTCAATTTTACCTGTACGACTATCAAGAGATAGCAGTCGACATGCACTTCTGGTTGCTAAAGGGTGTTTCGCAATGAGCTCTTTTGGAAGCGAGAAGTCAAAATCTGATAGTTGCATAATTGTATTCCTCAAAAAATGAGGCATTAGTCTAAAGCCCTGATTATGTCTAATCAAGTAATTATTTGTTGATTATTATAATAGTTGCGTTAAAATTTTAGGCGCCTAACAGAAGTTAGCCGATTAAAAGTTATATTAATATAAGGAAAATAACATGAAAAAACATCAAAAAACATTGCTAGTTGCACTTCCTTTAGTTGCTGCAATGTCACTAGTTGGTTGTAAAAATATGAGCGCAGATGACTTAACTAGTCTTGGCATGAAAAGTTTAAAAGCTGCAACCTTAAGCGATAATGATGTGAAAGCATTAAGTCAAAAATCATGTGCTCAAATGGATGCACAATCAAGAATTGCTCCTAAAAATAGTGTTTATACTAAACGATTAAATAAAATCGCTAAAGCGCTAGGTAATAACTTAGATGGCACTCCAATCAACTATAAAGTATACATCACAAAAGATGTTAATGCTTGGGCAATGGCTAATGGCTGTGTTCGTGTATATAGTGGTTTAATGGACATGATGACTGACAATGAAATTCAAGGTGTTTTAGGTCACGAATTAGGCCACGTTGCTTTAGGCCATAGCAAAAAAGCTATGCAAGTGGCTTATGCAACAGAAATCGCTCGTGATGCAGCAGCAGCATCAGGTAATGCAAAATTAGCTTCATTATCTAATTCTAGCTTAGGTGCTTTAGCATCAGCAGTAATTAATGCTCAGTTCTCACAAAAACAAGAACAAGATGCGGATAACTATTCTTTCGATTATTTAGTTAAGAAGAAAATCAATCCAACTGGCCTTGCAACTGCATTTGATAAGTTAGGTGGTGGTGATTCTTCAATCTTAAGTAGCCATCCGTCTTCATCAGCGCGTGCAGATAATATTCGTAAAAAAATTGCAGAGTTAAAAAAATAAGTTCTGTGATTGTATTATGAAAGCGTCATTCATGGCGCTTTTTTTATATCTAATTGATTGTTTTTGATAGTAATGGTTTGGTGATGAATTTATTGCAGAATCCATCAACCAAAAAACTAAGATTTAACAATAACCGTTTAAAAATGACTTTTTATTGTTTATAAAAAGATAAGAATTTAGCAAATCGCCCAATTGCATCTTCAAGGTCGCCTAAATATGGTAAAGCAACAATTCTAACGTGATCTGGCTTATGCCAATTAAAACCGGTTCCTTGTACAAGTAACACTTTTTCCTGTAACAAAAAGTCTAATACCAATTTTTGATCATTATGGATGTTAAATTTTTTCTGATCTAATTTGGGAAATAAATACAAAGCGCCTTGTGGCTTAGTACATGAAACACCCGGAATATCGTTCAGTAGGCGCCACGCCAACATACATTGCTCATATAAGCGACCACCTGGCACAATAAATTCATTGATACTTTGATACCCACCAAGAGCCCCTTGAATCGCATGTTGTAATGGTACATTGGCGCATAAGCGCATGGAAGCAAGCATATTTAGACCTTCAATATAGCCTTTTACGTGATGCTTAGGACCACAAAGTGCCATCCATCCTTGTCTAAATCCCGCAACTCGATATGTTTTTGATAAACCGCTCATCGTAATAACAAATAAATCAGGCGCCAATGCAGCAATTGAATGATGTACGGCATCATCATATAAAATTTTGTCGTAAATTTCATCAGCGAAAATAATCAGATTATTTTGACGGGCGATTTCAGCAACCTCAAGCAATATTTCTTTACTATAAACAGCACCAGTTGGATTATTGGGATTGATAATTACAATACCTTTTGTTCTAGGTGTAATTTTTTGTTTGATATCATCTAAATCTGGTGACCAATTTGCTTCTTCATCGCACAAGTAATGAGCCGCATTTCCGCCCGATAAACTTACTGCCGCGGTCCATAGTGGATAGTCAGGCATAGGTACCAGAATTTCATCACCACTATTAAGCAATGCTTGCATAGACTGGACGATTAATTCCGATACGCCGTTGCCAATGTAAATATCTTCAACATCTAAACTGTTAATACCTCTGGCTTGATAATGTTGCATAATTGCTTTGCGGGCAGAGTAAAGGCCTTTTGAGTCACAATATCCTTGTGAAGAAGGTAAATTTCTAATGACATCAACTAACAATTCATCAGGAGCTGCAAAGCCAAAAGGAGCGGGATTTCCAATATTAAGTTTAAGGATTGTTTGACCTTCTTCTTCTAGCCTTTTAGCATGCTCAAGAATTGGTCCACGAATATCGTAACAAACGTGATCCAATTTGTTTGATTTTTGGAAATTTACCATAATATCGCCCTTTCTTTTTTATTGTGATCGTTTTTTAATGTAATGAAAAAAACAATCTACTCCTATTTAGATAATTTTTGAAGATGCTATTATAACTAGCTCAATAAATATTATTTAACTGTCTGAATTTTGTGCGGAGAGAGTTATGAAAACCATTTTAACCGTCATTGGTAAAGATCAAACTGGCATTATTGCCGGTATTAGTCAGAAATTATATGAATTAGATATTAATATTTTAGATGTCAGCCAAACAATTATGGATGAGTATTTTACGATGATTATGTTGCTTGACTTATCTAAAATCAATGTGGCCTTTGATGAGGTAAAAACGACATTGACGCAAACCAGTAAAAAACTAAAAGTTAAAGTCAACATTCAACGAGAAGAAATTTTTGATGCTATGCATCGTTTGTAATATCAACTCTCTATTTTTGTATAAAAGGATAGTACTAATGGAAACAAAACAGATCCTCGAAACCATTAAAATGATTGAGGAAGAAAAGCTTGATATTCGCACAATAACCATGGGTATTTCTCTCCTTGATTGTATTGATAGCGATGGCGAGAAAGCACGTCAAAAAATTTATAACAAAATTAATTTGTTAGCTAAAAATTTGGTAAAAGTCGGTGAGGAGATTACCTCAGAATTTGGCATTCCAATTATCAATAAGCGTATTTCTGTCACACCAATATCGTTAATTGCTGGTGCAAGCGAAGATAAAGATTATGTTGCATTTGCCAAAACACTTGATGAAGCCGCTAAAGCTGTTGGTGTTAACTTTATTGGCGGATTTTCGGCACTGGTACAAAAAGGTTATCACAAAGGTGATGAAATTTTAATTAATTCAATTCCACAAGCGCTTGCACAAACAGAACGCGTTTGCGCATCAGTAAATGTTGGTTCTACACAAACGGGAATCAATATGGATGCAGTCAAGCAAATGGGGCATATTATTAAACAAGCAGCACAATTAACTGCCGATAACAGCAGTATGGCATGTGCGAAGTTAGTTGTATTTGCCAATGCCGTTGAAGATAACCCATTTATGGCTGGCGCTTTTCATGGCGTAGGTGAAGCTGATTGCGTCATCAATGTCGGTGTGAGTGGCCCAGGTGTCGTTAAGCGTGCGCTTGAGAAAGTCAAAGGGCAACCTTTTGACGTTGTTGCTGAAACCATAAAAAAGACAGCATTTAAAATTACTCGTATGGGGCAACTAGTTGGTAAAGAGGCTTCTGAGCGCTTAGGCGTTAAATTTGGCATCGTCGATTTATCGTTAGCTCCAACCCCTGCAATTGGTGATTCAGTTGCACATATTTTAGAAGAAATGGGGCTAGAAGCAGTTGGCACTCATGGTACAACCGCAGCATTAGCTATGCTCAATGATGCAGTAAAAAAAGGTGGCGTCATGGCATGTGGTCATGTGGGCGGTTTAAGCGGAGCCTTTATTCCTGTTTCAGAAGATGCGGGTATGATTGATGCGGTAAATAACGGCGCGCTGAATCTTGAAAAACTAGAAGCAATGACTTGTGTTTGTTCAGTTGGACTAGATATGATTGCTATTCCAGGCGATACGCCAGCTGAAACTATTTCGGCAATCCTTGCTGATGAGGCAGCAATAGGGGTGATTAATCATAAAACGACAGCAGTTCGAATTATTCCTGCTGTGGGTTTAAAAGTAGGCGATAACATTGAATTTGGTGGCTTACTAGGTCATGCGCCCATCATGCCAGTAAATAACTTTAGCTCATGTGATTTTATTCGCCGTGGAGGGCGAATACCTGCTCCAATTCATTCATTTAAAAACTAATAGATTAATTTTAAATAATTGATACTCCTACTCTGCCTGCACTAAAGCTGGCAGAGTATTAAACTTTTAATGCAAAACTTACTTAGCAATAGCAAAATACGTTTCTTCAATAACATCTTCATTATTTCCAGATTCATTCCTTTCTCCTTCAACCTATCAATTTGAATGTATGGTAGCGCATTTCTGCGGTTTGCTTAGCTATACGCTCTTTACGCTTTACCCTAAGGTTAAGCTTTTATTCGCCACCTGACGATCCATGCCTATTAACAGTTAAGATATAGCGATTATTATTAATACCCAAAGGCTTTAATTAGCCTGGCAATAAATCCATTATCTAAAAAATTTTTTACCGTTTGTGGCGGGCTATTTTTTAACAAATCGTGGATACCTAACTCTCCCAATGATGCGCAATGTCATGGATATTATTTGGTACCAATTCCATTCGTTTCTTTTATCTTAATTTCCTACAATTGATGCTATCAAATTAGTGTTGATTTAACTCTAGCAATAGCAAATTAACAATATTTATAAAAGTTTGCTGATCACATCATGATGGAGGACGAAATGGGAAATGAATCTAACGACCAAATGTTTTTTGAAGATTTGATTCTTTTAGATAAAGACTTTCAAGATACAAATCAATTTTTCGATTTTACTTTTCCTATTTTAAAAAGTGGTGGTTATGTAAATCATTCCTTTTTAGATGCAATTAAACAAAGAGAGTCTTCATTTCCTACCGCATTACCAACTGAACCTTATGTGGTTGCGATGCCGCATACTGATGTCGAACATGTTATTAGACCGTTTATCTTTTTTACTCGATCCAAAGGAACTATTCCATGGCGTGAAATGGCAAATAATGACCATTTGTTAAAGGCTAACTTTGTGTTTTTGCTAGGGTTTAATCAAAAGGATGGGCATATTGATTTATTGCAAAAATTGATGTCCTGCTTTGTGAATTCGCGTTTTTTAGAAGAACTTTATCACGCAAAAACTGAACATGAAATTTTTACACTATTGACATCCAATATCAATTTATAAGGGGGCTTTATGAAAAAAGTTATTGTTGCATGTGGCAGTGGAGTGGCTACATCACAAACCGTTGCCAGCAAGGTTACTCGTTTATTAAAAGAACGGAATCTTGATGAGATAAAAGTAGAAGTTGTGGATCTGAAATCTGTCGATACTCACATTAAAAATAGTGCTGCTTATATAGCGATAACTAAAATTGAAAAACAGTACCCTATTCCTGTCATCAATGGTATTGCGTTTCTAACAGGAATAAATATGGAAGCGGAGCTACAAAAAATTATTGATGCCTGTAAATAGGAGTACAAATATGGAATTTCTTGGAACAATTATAAATTATATTTTGAATTTAGGTGCGCCAGTTTTTGTACCATTTATTATGCTCATTGCCGGCTTAATTGTACGCATGAAATTTAGAGATGGCGCTTCGGCCGCTATTACGCTAGGTGTGGCATTTGTTGGAATGAGTATGTTGATTGGTTTTATGGTTGGTGCTATTGGTTCAGCTGCGCAAACTATGATGGAGCGAACAGGAATTGAACTGAGCATTATTGATGGTGGCTGGACTACCATGGCAAACGTATCTTGGGCTTGGCCGTACGCTTTTCTTATGTTCCCTTTACAAGTGGGTATTAATATTTTAATGTTAGTATTAAAAAAAACCGATACCTTTAATGCTGACTTATGGAATGTGTGGGGGAAAATTTTTACCGCATTTATTGTTGTTGCCGTCGCTACCCCAATTTTAGGTTCTGTTGTGGCTTTGGTTCTTGCCTTTATTATTGCTACTTTGCAGATCATACTAGAACTTAATTCTGGTGATATTAATCAACATCGAATCGAAAAACTAACAGGTATTCCTGGTGTAACTTGTACTCATAGAATGCTGTTTTTCAGTGCAATTTATTATCCTTTTGATCTATTACTACGCAAAATACCTACTTTAAATAAACCGATGGATGCAGCAACGTTACGATCAAAGATTGGCGTATTTGCTGAAAATCATGTTATTGGATTTTTATTAGGTGTGACTTTTGGGATTATTGCTGGCTATGATGTTGCAGCTATTTTAATGCTTGGGGTACAAGCTGCTACTGCTCTTATGTTATTTCCAATGATCTCTAAATTATTTATGCAAGCACTATCGCCGATTTCTGAGGCGATTAGTGATTATATGAATAAACGTTTTGCTGGTCGTAAATTATTTGTTGGTTTAGATTGGCCATTTATGGGTGGTCCGAGCGAGATTTGGTTTACAGTAATAGTTGCTATTCCTTTTACCTTAATTTGGGCTGTTATTTTACCAGGTAACAAAATTCTGCCTTTTGCTGGTATTATTAATGTTGCCCTTATTGTTCCAGCTTATATTCTAACTAAAGGAAACACATTAAGGATGGTAATTTTAGCCATTATTGGAGTGCCATTCTTTTTATTTGCTGGAACTCAATTTGCTCCGATTATTACCGATTTGGGATTAGCCACTAAAGCTATTGATATTCCATCTAATCAGTTAATTTCAAATAGTTCTATCGATGCACCTGTTTTTACCTATACTTTTTCATTTATTTGGCAATGTTTGCAAGGCTATTTTGTGCCATTGATTTTTACTGCTTATTGGTGTGTGGGTTATTTGTTTTATGCACGTGAACTACGCAAAGAAGCGATACAAGATGTAGCAGAAAAAAATAATAAATAAATGAAAGTTAAAGTATTCGTTGAACATAATTTGCAGTAAATCTGATGGTAATGTTAGTTGCCATCAGGCAACGAACGATAAGGTAATTGTTATATGGTTGTCGATAAGCGAATTCATGCTGTTTTAAAAGCATTAATTCATCATCCAAATATGAGTGGCGTTGAGCTTCAATCTGAATTTGGGTTAACTCGTAAACAGCTTAGTTATACCATTAAGAAAATTAATAACTTTCTTGAATCATCTAATCTTGAATTAATTAAACGATTTAAAACTGGTAAGTTTAGTGTTCCTAAATTAGTGATCGAAACCTTTAGAGATGAGCCCGTATCGCTTGCTATTGGACGTTATATTTATTCTGAAGATGAACGAGTTCATTTACTACTCTTTTTTCTGTTAATTAGAACGGAAAGGATGTCGTTAATACATCTTTCTTCATCGCTTACTGTCAGTCAAAACACCGTTATCAATGATATCAAAAAAGTACAAGCAATGATTGTTCAATATCATTTACAAATCAACTATGACCGCGAGAATGGTTATCGTATTATCGGTAATGAAATTGACAAACGTTATTTGTTGCTAAAATTAATTCGTCGAATTATTAGTATGCCAATAGCTGACAAAATTTTTAGAGAAAATGAGATTATTACCCAAGGCCGCTTAGAACAAGTAGGACAGGTATTTAGCGAAATAGAAAAGAAATTAAAAATTGTTTTTACTGATGAGCAGTTGCAAGAGCTAACTTACTTTATTTGTTTTATGTTACAGCGCATAGAAACCGATAAAAAAATTGCGCTTTTGCCAGAAAATTATACTGAAGTTGCAAATGGTCGTGATTTTCAATTATTGAAAAAGCTCATTGAAAAATTTGGTATTACTGATCTTAATGAGCAAATTTTTTTAATGGTATTAGTGCAAAGCTCTAATATACAAACTCTATCCGATAAATATTTCCATTTAGATGCGGTGCTATTAGAAAGTGTTGTTGAGGTTATTGCTAATTTTGAACAGATTAGTTGTATCACCTTTAAAGATAAGAGCGAACTGATTGAACGCATTTATCAGCATTGGAAACCTGCTTATTATCGTATTCGATATCATATTTCTAATATCAACAGTGTATATGACATTGTATTGCAAGAGTTTGGTCACTTACATGAAATGGTACGAAAAGCGATTTCCCCTTTTGAAAAAATATTGCATTGTAATATGCCAGATGAAGAAGTCGCTTTTATTACTGTACTTTTGGGCGGTTGGTTAACTCGAGAAGGTTTGATCAACCGAATTAAAACAAAGAAGATCGCAATTTTTGTTTGCGAAAATAGTGCAACTGTCTCAACTTATCTTTACCTGACTTTACAAGTATTGCTTCCTGAATTACATTTTTCTGATGCCATGTCTAAACGTGAGTTCGAAAAATATCATCATTATTATGATATTGTTTTTTCTACCTCACATTTATCTACCGATAAATTGTTATTTATTGTTAATCCTTCACTGAATAATTTTCATAAAAATGCTTTTCGTCATCAAGTGATTGGCACTTTACAAGGTATTGATCCTAGCATTATTCAAGTTGATGAGCTGATGTTTATTATTGAAAAATATAGCAATATCAAAGATCAAAAAGCACTGCAAAAGGAGTTAACTGCATATCTTTATAACGATGAAATGAATGATAACCCCGTACTAATAACACAACAAGAAATCCCCTCATTAGCCGACTTAATGCAAAAAGAACATATCAACATTATAGAAAAAGTGAATATAGCATGGGAGGACGCATTGGCATTAGCCGCACAGCCATTGTTAAACAACCAATCCATAGAAAGTGATTATCTTGAAAGAATGGTGAATAAAATCCAATTTGAGCAACCTTACATTATGCTAGTCGGTGGGTTAATTATTGCCCATGCTGGCATTGATGATGGTGTAAATAAAGTCGCTATGTCTTTACTTAAACTATCAGAAAAAATCACTATTTGTGGTTATATGCAAGCGGATTTAATTGTTGTTTTAGCAACAAATAATCCACAAAAACACCTTAAAGCACTTGCCCAATTAAATGAATTATTAGAATTTCACGAAGGCGCAACGCGCATACGAAATGCCAAAAATAGCAATGAAATTTGGGAGTTGTTTGCCAATTATCAATGAATATCTTGTCAAAATAGGAGTTACACAATGTTAGAGATACAAAAACAATATGTGGTCGACATGGCTAAAACATCGAGTGAGTGGGGACTTTGTAAACATAAAGCAGGTAATTCTAGCGTTCGTGATAAAGAGTCGGGGTATGTTCTTGTCACGCCAACAACAATTGATAAAAAGTTGTTAACAATTCGGGATATTGTTGTGATGGATCTTGATGCTAACGTTATTGAAGCCGATTCAGGATTGAGACCAACTAGTGAGTGTTTAATGCATCTTGCAATTTATAAAGCTCGCCCAGATATTTTTGCTATTTCACACACGCATTCTATTTTTGCAACATCATTTGCTGTATTAGCAAAACCTATTCCTGCCGTTGTTTATGAGTGTGCAATTCTTAATTTAAAAGATGGTGTGATTCCTGTTGCACCCTATGGGCGACCAGGTACCCCAGACCTTTCAAATAGCGTTATCGAACCCATAAAACGAGCTGATGCCATTTTAATGGAAAAGCATGGTGCTATTGCCGTAGACAAAGATCCTTATGAAGCTGTATTAAAAGCTGCATATATTGAAGAAATGGCTGAAATATACTATCACGCTTTACTGATTAATGGTGGTAAAGATCCAGGTGGATTTCCGCCAGAAGAGTTACAGTGCTGGGCCTATCCTTCACAAATTAAATTTAAAAAATAATTTTTAGTCTATTTATTTTAATACGTTAATTGTAGGAAAACGCCGAGTTGTTTACACTTCATGGTTAAAATAATCCTCTAAAAACTCATAAGGCGTTTTCCCTGAAATCGCTTTATGCGGTTTAACGGTATTATAAAAATTAATAAAGCGTTTCAGTTTTTGTTTTCTATCTTGTGAATCGCTAAATATATGCTGATTATACCACATCGCAATTCAAAGTTCGTATCACTCTTTCGGCTTTCCCATTCGTTTGTGGGCAGGCGGGTTTGGTGAATTTTTGATTAATACGATGGCTATGGGACGTTTTAACAAATAAGTGTTCACTTTGTAAATACCCCAAACCTAGTACACAACTCACGTAGAAAATCATGCTGCTTGTTTTAGTGTTTTATACTCAATCGGTGTCATGTTATTTAATGCCTCATGCGGTCTTTCGGTGTTATAACTGGTTAGCCATTCTTCGGTTACCTTTCTTACTTGTTCCAGATTATTAAATAAATATAAATCTAATACCTCTGTGCGATAGGTGCGATTAAATCGTTCAATATACCCGTTTTGATATGGGCTACCGGGCTGGATATAATCAATGGCTATATCATGGGATTTAGCCCAGTTTATAAAGGTTTTTCCTGTAAATTCTGGTCCATTATCGACTCGTATTTTTAATGGATACCCATGATATTCAGCCAGTTTATCTAAGTAACGGGTAATTCGCCCTGCCGGTAAGCTTACTGCAATATCAATGCCTAGCGCCTCACGATTAAAGTCATCGATGACATTGAATGTCCTAAAGCGACGTTGATTACCACTACTATCACTCATAAAATCCATTGACCAACATTCACCTTGTTTATTGGGTGCTGATAGCCTTTCTGGGTTTCGTGGAGGAATGCGCTGTTTACGCTTTACCCTGAGATTAAGCTTTAATTCACAATACACCCGATACACCCGTTTATGATTCCATTGATAGCCAAGCTTTCTGATGCGATTAAAACATTTGGGAAAGCCCCAGCGTAAATGCCGGTCTGTGATAGCATTCAACACCGAAATAATCACCGAATCATCCAGTAACTTAGGTTGATAATAGTAAGCACAACGGCTTAAGCCAACAATGGCACAACTCATAGCAATAGTAACTGAATGATTTTGTTGTAGTTGCTGTGCCCACGTTTTACGTGCCTTTGTGGGCACTAAAGCTTTTTTATGATTTCTTCCTGAAGCTGAGATTTTAAACTGAGCTCAGCAAACATCTGTTTAAGTTTACGGTTTTCGGCCTCAAGCTCCTTTAAACGTTTAATATCAGAGGTTTCCATACCACCGTATTTATCACGCCATTTATAGAAAGTTGAATTTGCCATGCCCTATTTACGGCACAGTTCTTTAACGGGAATACCCGCTTCAGCTTCTTTTAAAATAGCGACGATTTGATGTTCAGTCATTTTTTTCATAATTAAATCCCCTTTACTTTTATCATAGAGAATTTTCTACTTTTTTGCTGTACTATTTTAGGGGATAGTTACACATTGTAACAATAAAAAATACTAAACAATATATTAAGGTAGCCGTTCAATGAGATATTTATATTTTTTCCTTACATTACTCTTTGTGTCATTTTTAGCCACTGGAGGGATCTTTGTCAAATTAAGTGAATTAGGACCTATTAGTACAGGTTTTTATAGGGTACTGTTTAGCATTCCAATACTATATCCTTTTTTTAAAATAGAAAAAAGGAATAAAGTGATCTGTAAAGATAAACTTTTACTCTATATTTCTGGAGGATTTCTAGCAGGGGATTTAATACTGTGGAATATATCTTTCTCATATACGACAGTCGCAAATGCAAATTTATTAGCAAATTTAGTCCCTTTTAGTATAGTGCCGGCCTGCTATTTTTTATATAAAGAAAAAATATCAAAAAAATTTTTACTAGGATTGTTTTTAGCTTTATTAGGGCTTTTTATCCTGATCACCGGTAAACAAAATACTAACGAAGGAAATGTCTTTGGTGATTTTCTTGCATTTATGACATCTATTTTTTATGCCTTATTTTTACTCATTGTTTACAAAGTAAGAACTAGAGTATCTAGCGTACAAGTTATGTATTATAGTGCCTTTGGCTCAGTTGTTGTCCTTTTATTAGCCAGTTTAATTATGGAGGGAGTTAGTTACCCTACAAGTTGGAGAGAACTATGGCCTCTTATTGGGTTAGCTATTTTTTCCCAAATACTAGGGCAAGGTGGCCTTAGCTATATTCTAGGAAAAATATCTGCTAGCCTTGCATCAATATTAGTTCTTATGCAGCCTGTTATTTCCGCATTATATGCTTATATTCTTTTTCATGAAAATCTATCTCTCCAAGAGATTCTAGGAATATTTATTGTTATAGTCGGGATTTTCTTTGCTAAAAATAAATGACTTTTCTATCCTTTTTTAAGACTGAATTCGGTACAATTTAGAATTCAGTTTTTACTTTTTGTAGTTGCTAAAGCGGATGGAAAATTAGTTACAACTTTCTATCAAAAAGAATTCAAATAATTCAAAGAATTAGAGTGTGTTGATCTTTCGTGATTGTTTTTTAGACGGCATGATGTGAGTTATAATAATTCTGCAAAAAACAACCCTAACTCGATTCATCATGCCAAGAACAATGCTAACAGATAAACGGTGGGAAAAGCTACTACAAATAATGAAAAATACCGGCCGAGTTTATAATAAATCCGAGCATCGGATGACGTTTGAAGGGATCCTTTTCCGAATGAGAACCGGTATTCCTTGGCGAGATTTGCCAGAAGAGTTTGGTGGATGGAGCACCGTCTATAGGCGATTTAATTTGTGGTCTAAAAAGGAATATTAGTTGATATTTTCAAACATTTATCACAACTAGTGGATTTTGAATGGGTGTTCCTAGATGGCTCGATTATCAGGGCTCATCAACATAGTACAGGCGCTGCAACGGAGCATTCCGAGCAAATAGGTCAGAGCTGTGGCGGTCATTCAACTAAAATTCATCTTGCGGTTGATAGTGGTGGTTTGCCTATTTTTTTTGAGCTTTCTGAAGGACAACGACATGATATCACTTATGCAGAAAACCTAGTTGAAAAGCTCGATGAAGTGAATACAGTGATAGCCGATAAAGGTTATGACAGCGAGCCTTTTCGGTGCTTTGTTCGTCAAAAAGGCGGACGAACGGTGATTGCTAAACGTAATTATGGTAAGGATATAGATAAAAGCAGTATGGATAGGTGCCTTTATCGCTATCGTCATTTAGTCGAGAATGCCTTTGCTAGAATCAAGCAATATCGTTCAATATCAACTAGATACGATAAGTTAGAAAGGAATTATGCCAGTATGGTATCACTGGCATTTATGTTAATGTGGCTGCCAATGTATTGTTGAGTAATTTATGTACAGCAAAGATCAACAGCCCCTAGTCAATTAATAGAAAAATAGTGAATCAGTAAAAAATTTTATTTTAAAAATTGGATGTTGTTTGAATAGTTAGACATTTTATCAATGATACTTAGAATATTCTTTTATCGATATTGCGATGATGATGTCCGCCGATGATGTCGGCGGATTTATTGTTTTATTGGGTTTGGATATATTCATTCATATATTTCAAAATATACGCCATTGAGGCCGCTCCTGGATCCATGTGACCAATTGCGCGTTCGCCTAAATTTTTAGCTCGTCCAAATACAGCAATCATCTGTTTCGTTTTTTCCGCGCCTTCCATAGCAGATTGTGCTATTTTAGGTAGCGCATCCATTAATTTCGAAGATGTTAATTGACTTGCGGTTGTTGCACTAGCGGCTAAGGCATCAACCATAGTCTTATCCCCTGGTTTGGCTTTTCCGCGTTGATAGACTGCCTGCCAACCTTCGTTAAGGAGTTTTGATAATGTATCGGAATCAAACTCTGTTACGCCTGTAATACTTTTTCCGCCCGCTCTAAATAAAGTACCAAAAATAGCGCCAGAAGCTCCGCCCATACTTATCATTAATTTTGTACCAATTTGCGTAAAAAAATCACCTATATTCGTTGGTTGAAATTTTTCGTCTTGTAGTAGCACCATGATAGCTGTAAATCCACGTTTCATACCGATGCCGTGATCACCATCGCCCACTAATTGATCTAAAGCGGTTAATGTTGGTTCACTTTCGATCATTTTTTCGGCAGTAAATAACATCATTTTACGAACTTGTAATAAATTCATTCTATTTCCTCCATCCTAATGTTTGGCAAGGTAAATCATAAAGATGTTGTAATTCTTCATCTAATTTCATTAAGCTAATTGAAAAACCAGACATTTCAAGGGATGTACAAAAATGGCCAACAACGACATCGTGGCTGATTATGCCGCGTGTATCCAGCTCAATACCGACTTTACGTGTTACAATGAACAGTTCAGCGTTACTCAGTGCGCCTAAATTATTAATTAATACACACACGCGGTCGCCTTTTTTAAACGGTAAATCATCACACAGGCTGTCTATCATCTCTTTAACAACTTCATCAGATGATGTTATAGCTTGTCGACGTAATCCAGCTTCACCATGAATACCAATACCAATCTCAATTTCGTTATCATCTAATTCAAAATTGAAATGATTTGATTGAGGTAATGCGCATCCATCTAGGGCGACACCGATGGTACGAACATTGTTGTTTGCTTTTGATACAACTTGGTAGAGATTTTCAAAATCGTATTTTTCAAATTGTGCGGCAGCGCCAGCAATTTTGTATAAAAACATAATACCAGCAACGCCACGGCGATCAGAAATCTTAGATAATGGTGCTGAAGCAATATCATCCGTTGCTCGAATCGTTTTGATGACAATATTTTCTTCTCCTAATATTTCGGCTGCAATATCAAAATTCATTCCGTCACCAGAATAGTTGCCATACAAAAATAGTACGCCTTTTCCTTTTTCTATAGCTTTGGTGACTTCAATAATTTGATCTGGAGATGGCGATGTGAAAGCTTCGCCAATTGCACAGCCATCAATACCGCCTTTACCAATAAATCCTGCAAAGGTTGGTTCGTGTCCACTACCACCACCCGAGACAATAACAATTTGATCGTTAGCAATATGGTTTCCATAAACGGCACAATGTTCAGAAATTGCAGTTAATCTACCCTGATAGGCATAGATCAATCCCTGCATGACTTCTTGTCTTACATTATTGGGATCATTAA
The DNA here is from genome assembly GCF_001690435.1 of Gilliamella sp. Nev3-1. Classification (NCBI taxonomy): domain Bacteria; kingdom Pseudomonadati; phylum Pseudomonadota; class Gammaproteobacteria; order Orbales; family Orbaceae; genus Gilliamella; species Gilliamella sp. Nev3-1. Next base: position 52,762 of record NZ_LZHN01000020.1, read on the forward strand.
GTAGTTTTTTGGGTTTGCGCATTCTTTATTTCCTCTTTAATTATAGTTAACAACGTTTTATTGTAGGGAAAATTAATAACTCAAACGAATACAATTAATGACAAATAATATCCTACTTATTGCGCATCATCGGGATGATTTAGTTGATCTTTATGAGAGCTAGAAATTTAGTTGTTTATTCTTGAAAGAACATAATAGCACCAATACATATTAATAACTTGTTTATAAAAGAATATTGCAGTTATAATTTGTAAAGTTTTCAAAAAAGCTGATATTTGAGTATAACCATCATCAAGAATTATCTATGAATACAGAATCTTATCTTCAACGTTTTAGTGGTATTGCACGGCTTTATGGACAATCAGCTTTACAATGCTTTTCGCAAGCGCATATTTGTGTGATTGGTATTGGCGGCGTGGGGTCTTGGGTTGCTGAATCGCTAGCGCGTAGTGGTATTGGTCAAATCACCTTAATTGATATGGATGATGTTTGCGTTACAAATACTAACCGTCAAATTCATGCGTTAAAATCCAATATTGGTAAAGCAAAGACATCGGTTATGGCTGAACGAATTTTACAAATCAATCCTGAATGTGTTGTGAATGAAATTGATGATTTCATTAATGGAGATAATGTCAGTGAATATTTGGGCACAAAACAATCACCTCGTTATCACTATATTATTGATGCTATCGATAGTGTAAATGATAAAGCGGCTGTACTTGCATATTGTAAGCGACAGAAATTAAAGGTGATTACCATCGGTGGGGCTGGTGGGCAAAAAGATCCTACCCAAATTAAAATTGCTGATTTAGCAAAAACAATTCAAGATCCATTAGCCGCTAAATTACGCGAAAAATTGAAAAATCATTATAAACTTAATAAAGACAGTAAAGGTAAATTTGCCATTCCATGTGTTTATTCTACCGAACAACTAATTTATCCAGCTAAAAATGGGCAAATATGCTTTACCAAAAGTGACGCAGACGGTCCTAAAAAAATGGACTGCGAATCAGGATTTGGGGCAATTGCCACAGTCACAGCAACTTTTGGTTTTGTTGCTGTGAGTTATGTATTAAATAGATTATGTCATTTATGATTTATATTTTGAACTAAACAATCGGCTTCTTTTTTATGTTATGATTTACGTTCAATAACAACTATTTTTTTTATTAGAAATAGTTGTTTATCTGTTGCTATTTTTATTATTCAATTTTTTTTCTCTTCTTAAAAATCCTTGTTCTATTATTAAACTACTTTTTTGTTTAATATCTTGTTGTATAAATTAAAAATCTGATTTAGGATAGTGCTAATTTCGTTTTGTTATTATGCTTAAGCATTAAATAGTTTCATGGAAGACGCCAAACGATCCCGATTTATTTTTTAATTTCAAGGAGAAATCTATGGCAGTAACTAATATGAATGAGTTAAATGAGTTAATGGCTCGAGTGAAAAAAGCACAGGAGACTTATTCAACTTATACTCAAGAGCAAGTCGACAAAATCTTTGTAGCAGCCGCAACAGCCGCTGCCGCTGCGCGTATCCCTCTTGCACAGCAAGCTGTTGCTGAGTCAGGAATGGGAATTGTTGAAGATAAAGTCATAAAAAATCTTTTTGCCGCTGAGTATATTTTAAATAAATATCGTCACGATAAGACTTGTGGCGTCGTGGCCGAGAATGAACCATTTGGTACTATTACTATAGCAGAACCACTTGGTATTATTTGTGGAATTGTTCCTACCACTAATCCAACTTCTACCGCAATTTTCAAATCCTTAATTAGTCTAAAAACACGTAATGCAATTGTCTTCTCTCCACATCCTAGAGCCAAAAAATCAACGATTGAAGCAGCTCGAATTGTGTTAGATGCGGCAATTAAAGCGGGTGCACCACAAGATATTATTGGTTGGATTGATGAACCATCTATCGAATTATCAAATGCATTAATGCATCACGATGATGTGGCTGCTATTTTAGCAACGGGTGGACCGGGTATGGTCAAAGCAGCGTACAGTTCAGGTAAACCAGCATTAGGTGTTGGAGCGGGTAATACACCTGTTGTTATTGATGAAACAGCTGATTTAAAACGTGCTGTGGCTTCTGTACTTATGTCTAAAACCTTTGATAATGGTATGATTTGTGCTTCAGAACAAGCTATTGTCGTGGTTGATTCTGTGTATGATGAAGTGCGCCGTTTATTAACCCAATATGGCGCATATGTTTTAAATGCTAAAGAAACACAAGCAGTGCAAGGCATCATTTTAAACGATAAAGGTGCATTAAATGCCAATATTGTTGGTCAACCAGCAACAAAAATTGCTGAAATGGCAGGTCTTAAAGTGCCTGCTGGTTCAAAAGTCCTGGTTGGTGAAGTGAATAATGTTGATTTATCTGAGCCATTTGCCCATGAAAAACTTTCCCCAACGCTTGCTATGTTTAAAGCGAAAGATTTTTATGAGGCTGTTGATAAAGCAGAAAAGTTAGTTGAAATGGGGGGAATGGGGCATACTTCTGTTCTTTACACTGATCAAGATAGCAACCGTGAACGTATTGCTTATTTTGGTAGTAAAATGAAAACTTGCCGTATTTTAATTAATCAACCAGCAGCTCATGGTGGTATTGGTGATTTGTATAATTTTGATTTAGCACCATCTTTAACTTTAGGATGTGGTTCTTGGGGTGGAAACTCGGTATCTGAAAATGTTGGACCAAAGCACTTAATCAATAAGAAAACAATCGCTAAGAGAGCAGAAAATATGTTATGGCATAAACTACCAAGTTCTATCTATTTTAAACGTGGCTCATTACCTGTTGCTTTAAGTGAAGTGGTTGAGCAAGGCGCAAAACGCGTATTTTTAGTAACGGATAAATTCCTATTTAACAACGGTTATTCAAAACAAATCACTGATCAATTAGAAGCACAAGGTGTTATTTGCGAAACTTTCTTTGATGTTGAAGCAGATCCAACATTAAGTGTTGTCCGTAAAGGTACCGACTCAATGCAAGCATTCCAACCGGATACCATTATTGCTTTAGGTGGTGGTTCACCAATGGATGCGGCTAAAATCATGTGGGTTTTATATGAGCATCCTGAAACTAAATTCGAAGAATTAGCATTGCGCTTTATGGATATCCGTAAACGTGCTTGTCATTTCCCAAATATGGGACAAAAAGCAAAACTTATTTGTGTAACAACCACATCAGGTACAGGCTCTGAAGTGACTCCGTTTGCCGTTGTTACTGATGATGCAACAGGTCAAAAATACCCATTAGCGGATTATGCTATTACGCCTCATATGGCAATAGTTGATGCAAATTTAGTGATGAATATGCCTCGCTCACTTTGTGCTGCTGGTGGTTATGATGCAGTAACACATGCTTTAGAAGCTTATGTGTCGGTGATGGCAAGTGAGTTTTCTGATGGCCAAGCTTTACAAGCATTAAGTCTGTTAAAAACCTACTTACCGACAAGTTATAAAGAAGGTGCCAAAAATCCTGTTGCTCGAGAAAAAGTGCATAGTGCAGCAACATTAGCCGGTGTTGCTTTTGCTCAGGCATTCCTTGGCGTTTGTCACTCAATGGCGCATAAAATTGGGGCAGCTTTCCATATTCCACATGGTGTGGCAAATGCGATGTTAATTAGTAATGTGGTGCGTTTTAATGCAACTGACAAACCAACTAAGCAGGGCACATTTAGCCAATATGGTTATCCTAAAGCAATTATCCGTTATGCAGAAGTTGCTGATCATTTAGGTTTAACCGCAGCTACTGATAAAGATGAGATGAAAGTCGAGAAATTAATTGCTTGGTTAGATCAGCTTAGAAAAGATCTTGATATCCCATTCTCAATTAAGGAATTTGGAGTCGATGAAAACACTTTCTTAGCACAGGTTGATCAATTGGCTGTTGATGCTTTTGATGACCAATGTACAGGGGCAAATCCTCGTTATCCTTTAATTGCAGAGTTAAAACAAATTCTGCTTGATACTTATTATGGTCGTGCATATCAGGATAGAGGGGACATTAGTGAGGATGTTGCTGTACATACCGCAGCAAAAGGTGTGGAGAGTTCTAAAAAAACTAGCTAAAAAGAAATAATATAAATTTACACTTTGATTAAAAAAAGACCTGGAATAGTTTGAATTTCAGGTCTTTTTTATGTTTTTGATTTTTTTTTAATCAAACAAAATAAAATTTGTTTTTTTTGCTTGCAAGGTTAAATGTTCTAGTTCATAATGCGCAGCACTTAGGCCGGCTTAGCTCAGTAGGTAGAGCAACTGACTTGTAATCAGTAGGTCGCCAGTTCGATTCCGGCAGCCGGCACCATTTTCCTAAGTAGACAAATTTATAAAGATTCGGGGTGGGGTTCCCGAGCGGCCAAAGGGAGCAGACTGTAAATCTGCCGTGTCACACTTCGAAGGTTCGAATCCTTCCCCCACCACCATCATCTAATGTTAGCAATAGCTAATTGAAGCATTTAGGTAGCCGAGTTTGAACATGCGGGCATCGTATAATGGCTATTACCTCAGCCTTCCAAGCTGATGATGCGGGTTCGATTCCCGCTGCCCGCTCCAATTGCTGATATAGCTCAGTTGGTAGAGCGCACCCTTGGTAAGGGTGAGGTCGGCAGTTCAAATCTGCCTATCAGCACCATTCTTGTTATTCTCCTAAACTTCTAAAAATATTAAATTTGACTGCTTTTAATGCTTGTCACTAGATAGCTTTATCTGTTATTATTCAGAGCTAATTTTAAGTTAGTATTATGTTGATATTAAATATGATACTTGGTTAATGTGGTGAATCGCCACCGATTTGTATTACATTTGAGGGACAATCGATGTCTAAAGAAAAATTTGAACGTACAAAACCCCACGTTAACGTTGGTACAATCGGCCACGTTGACCATGGTAAAACAACTTTAACTGCAGCAATTACTTCTGTTCTTGCTAAAAAATACGGCGGTCAAGCTCGTGCATTCGATCAAATCGATAACGCACCAGAAGAAAAAGCACGTGGTATCACCATCAATACTTCACACGTTGAATACGATACACCAACTCGCCACTATGCGCACGTAGACTGCCCAGGCCATGCTGACTATGTTAAAAACATGATCACTGGTGCGGCACAAATGGACGGTGCTATCTTAGTCGTAGCAGCAACTGATGGTCCTATGCCACAAACTCGTGAGCACATCCTTTTAGGTCGTCAAGTAGGTGTTCCTTACATCATCGTATTCTTAAACAAATGTGATATGGTTGATGACGAAGAGTTATTAGAATTAGTTGAAATGGAAGTCCGTGAGCTTCTATCTCAATACGATTTCCCAGGTGATGACACACCAGTAATCCGTGGTTCAGCGCTTAAAGCATTAGAAGGCGAAGCAGCGTGGGAAGACAAAATTGTTGAATTAGCTGAAGCATTAGACAGCTACATCCCAGAGCCAGAGCGTGATATTGATAAACCATTCCTATTACCAATTGAAGACGTATTCTCAATTTCAGGTCGTGGTACAGTAGTAACTGGTCGTGTTGAACGCGGTGTAATCAAAGTGGGTGAAGAAGTTGAAATCGTGGGTATCAAACCAACAACTAAAACCACTTGTACTGGTGTTGAAATGTTCCGTAAATTACTTGACGAAGGT
>NZ_LZHN01000021.1:0-2875 GCF_001690435.1 Gilliamella sp. Nev3-1
TAAGAGAAGTAAATAATAAAACCGGCATAGCGACATTAATGTATATTGATGATTTTGATCCGAAAGCACTAGGACTAGATGAATTTAGAAAAAATATTAGAAAAGATGAAAATACAGATAAGTAAGCTCTAAACAATAATGGAGAGAATTTAAACGTGATAGAAATGCAGCTCATATTCCATTAGATGGATCAGGATATTAATTTATGAACGAGAATATGCTATACAATTTTTTGAAAAATAAACCATCCCTTTTGCATTATGATGATGAACTAAAGCTAATAGGTATTATGACTAAACTACCTATGAGTTGGCTCATTAAAAATAAAGATGAATTTATTTGTGCTTTAGACCAATTATATGACTCACATACGGATGGTGGATTTTTATTACAAGAGGAATGTGACGATATTATATTTGATAATTTTTGTGAATGGCTAAGAGAAGTAAATAATAAAACCGGCATAGCGACATTAATGTATATTGATGATTTTGATCCGAAAGCACTAGGACTAGATGAATTTAGAAAAAATATTAGAAAAGATGAAAATACAGATAAGTAAGCTCTAAACAATAATGGAGAGAATTTAAACGTGATAGAAATGCAGCTCATATTCCATTAGATGGATCAGGATATTAATTTATGAACGAGAATATGCTATACAATTTTTTGAAAAATAAACCATCCCTTTTGCATTATGATGATGAACTAAAGCTAATAGGTATTATGACTAAACTACCTATGAGTTGGCTCATTAAAAATAAAGATGAATTTATTTGTGCTTTAGACCAATTATATGACTCACATACGGATGGTGGATTTTTATTACAAGAGGAATGTGACGATATTATATTTGATAATTTTTGTGAATGGCTAAGAGAAGTAAATAATAAAACCGGCATAGCGACATTAATGTATATTGATGATTTTGATCCGAAAGCACTAGGACTAGATGAATTTAGAAAAAATATTAGAAAAGATGAAAATACAGATAAGTAAGCTCTAAACAATAATGGAGAGAATTTAAACGTGATAGAAATGCAGCTCATATTCCATTAGATGGATCAGGATATTAATTTATGAACGAGAATATGCTATACAATTTTTTGAAAAATAAACCATCCCTTTTGCATTATGATGATGAACTAAAGCTAATAGGTATTATGACTAAACTACCTATGAGTTGGCTCATTAAAAATAAAGATGAATTTATTTGTGCTTTAGACCAATTATATGACTCACATACGGATGGTGGATTTTTATTACAAGAGGAATGTGACGATATTATATTTGATAATTTTTGTGAATGGCTAAGAGAAGTAAATAATAAAACCGGCATAGCGACATTAATGTATATTGATGATTTTGATCCGAAAGCACTAGGACTAGATGAATTTAGAAAAAATATTAGAAAAGATGAAAATACAAATAAGTAAGATCTAAACAATAATGGAGAGAATTTAAACTTGATAGAAATGCAGCCTGTAAATACCCCAAACTTAGTACAAGATTCAAGTAGAAAATCATGCTGCTTGTTTTAGTGTTTTATACTCAATCGGTGTCATGTTATTTAATGCCTCATGCGGTCTTTCGGTATTATAAATCGTTAACCCTTCTTCGGTTATTCTCCTTGCTTGCGCTAAGTTGTTAAAAAGATATAAATCGAGTACTTCAGTACGATAGGTACGATTAAATCGTTCAATATAGCCATTTTGATAAGGGCTACCGGGCTGGATATAATCAATGGCTATATCATGTGATTTAGCCCAGTTTATAAAGGTTTTTCCTGTAAATTCAGGTCCATTATCGCCCCGTATTTTTAACGGATAACCATGATACTCCGCCAATTTATCCAAATAACGAGTCACTCTACCTGCGGGTAAACTCACACCAATATCAATGCCTAATGTCTCACGGTTAAAATCATTTATCACATTGAAGGCGCTAAAACGACGTTGATTGCAACGACTATTACTCATAAAATCCATTGACTAACATTCACCTTATTTATTAGGAACCAATAGCTTTTCTGGTGTTCGTTGGGGGATACGTTTTTTGCGTTTAGCTCTAATATTAAGTTTTAACTCACAATACACCCGATAAACACGCTTATGATTCCATTTATAGCCAAGCTTTCTGATGCGATTAAAACATTTGGGAAAGCCCCAGCGTAAATGCCGGTCTGTGATAGCATTCAACACCGAAATAATCACCGAATCATCCAGTAACTTAGGTTGATAATAGTAAGCACAACGGCTTAAGCCAACAATGGCACAACTCATAGCAATAGTAACTGAATGATTTTGTTGTAGTTGCTGTGCCCACGTTTTACGTGCTTTTGTGGGCACTAAAGCTTTTTTATGATTTCTTCCTGAAGCTGGGATTTTAAGCTCAGTTCGGCAAACATCTGTTTAAGCTTACGGTTTTCAGCCTCAAGCTCCTTTAAACGTTTAATATCAGAGGTTTCCATACCACCGTATTTATCACGCCATTTATAGAAAGTTGAATTTGCCATGCCATATTTACGGCACAGTTCTTTAACGGGAATACCCGCTTCAGCTTCTTTTAAAATAGCGACGATTTGATGTTCAGTCATTTTTTTCATAATTAAATCCCCTTTACTTTTATCATAGAGAATTTTCTACTTTTTTGCTGTACTATTTTAGTAAGTTTTAATTCACAATACACCCGATATACCCGTTTATGATTCCATTGATAGCCGAGCTTTCTGATACGATTAAAAAATTTAGGAAAGCCCCAGCGTAAATGCCGGTCTGTGATAGCATTCAACACCGAAATAATCACCGAATCATCCAGTAACTTAGGTTGATAATAGTAAGCACAACGGCTTAAGCCAACAATGGCACAACTCATA
>NZ_LZHN01000022.1:0-11987 GCF_001690435.1 Gilliamella sp. Nev3-1
CTAGTTGATCGGCAGTCAGATTAAGTTCTGACATGGTGGCATTGATAATATCAAATAGCCGTTGCCGTGTTTTTTGTGGATCAATATTTTTAGGGGCGGCGTATTCTTGTATAACTATTTTATCTTTATAGCGATCAATAGCAACATTATATTCGGGTAAATCTGCATCATAAAGTCGATAACATTCAAGTTGTTCTTGAGCTGCCCATTTTTCCAGTTTTTGTTTATTTTTGCGTAACCGATTTGCAAAGTCGGCAGCCGGCACCGTTGGGTTCGTGATAGGTTGTTGAGCATCACGCTTAGCAATGGCATAATTTTTTTGTATACAGTCGAGAGGGCCATTTTTGGCTTTAAATTGTCTATCTGCTCGCATTTGTAAACAATCTAATAGTTGCGGTGCACCACTAAATAGTGATAATCGCCAACCACCAAAGTGTTGTTTAATTTGTCGACCGAGAGCAGTATGTAAAGCAATAAGTGCGGGCTCGCTTTCTAGCCGCTCGCCATAAGGTGGATTACTGATAATCATACCTGTTGTTTGCATTGGTAATGGATTAGTAAGTTGTGTTACATCTTGTAAAGCAAAGGTAATTAAATCGCCCACACCGGCTTGGATAGCATTTTGTTTGGCTCGCTCAAGTACGGTAGGATTATTATCGTAACCAATAAAAGGAATATTGGGTTTACAGGCATTATGTTTTGCTGAAAATAATAACTCATTCCATAGCGTTGGATTAAATCCTTTCCATGCAAAAAATCCCCATTGTTTGCGTTGTAATCCTGGTGGGATTTTTGACGCCATCATAGCGGTTTCAATCAGTAGCGTGCCTGAGCCACACATGGGGTCAAGCAATGGTTCATCACTCAGCCAACCTGAACGCATAATAATGGCGGCAGCAAGGGTTTCTTTTAATGGTGCTTGCCCTGTTTGCTGACGATAACCACGTTCATGTAAGCTATTGCCACTTAAATCTAAAGATAAGGTGACTCGGTTCTTATTTAAATACGCATGAAGTCGAATATCTGGATCTTGTTTAGCAACATTGGGGCGTTCGTTAGTATGGCGTAAAAAGTGATCAACAATAGCATCTTTGATCTTAAGTGCGCCATATTGACTATTGCGAATAAATTCATTAACGCCAACAAAGTTGATCACAAAAGCGTTATCGACCGCAAAAATATCTGTCCATTTAATATTAAATACACAAGAATAGAGATCTAAATCACTATAAATATCAAATTCAGCTATTGGCAACAAAATGCGTGAGGCTAAACGAGACCATAATAATGATTGATATAATGTTTTTTCATCAGCATCAAAATAAACTCCACCTTGGGTAATTTTACAGTTGGGTGAACCTATTTGTTCTAACTCTTTTTTTAATAACTCTTCAAGCCCGCGAGATGTGCTGGCAAATAGCGTTTTCATGTATAATCCACTTTACAATAAAATTGAAGGTATTATACCGACTAATTACAATAGTGGGAAATAAAGGCAACGCTTATATCTATTTTTTGTTAATCAAAATTTATTAGCTTTTGACAAAAGCGTTTAAACAAAAGGGTAAGTTATATATTTTGATTATGATTTTTTGTAGAATTAAATGCAAATTAGTTTTCATTGTCATAATAATTTTATATAAAAATATTATAAATTTAAAAGTTAAATAAAAATCTTAATATTAATTAACGATTATTATGGAAAGTAATCTAATTTTTGTTTATTACTGATGCGTAAAGTGAGAGCGGTAATCGCGATGATTAATGCAGAGCGGATCATTTGTTGATAACGATTTTGATACATAGATGACTTTAAACCATCTACAATTCCCGCCACTTTTTCATGATCTTGCTTGCGATCCCAATTAGTCGGTAAAACCATATCATGTAATAAGCTAATCGGCCCTAGGATTTCATCATCAAGATAAGTATATTTTTTTTCATCGTTGTCTAATTCATCTAAAATGGCCATGAGTAGCTCAATATCTTCAAACTCTTCGCATGTAATAATACCTAGCACATATAACAGTTTTAAACAAACTGAGGTGTCATTCAATGGTCCATTTTTACCCATTAACGAGGGGATAACAAATTTTATTGCGTGAGGTTCTTTCCGAAAGACTTTAAGAATTAATGTGTTGACATTATCATTGATTAATTTTATGGCAACAGTGAGCAAGCTGTGAATATCAGCTTGCTGGTTGAGTTTTTCTAATATCGTATCTTCTTGTAATATCGATTCTGGCATTAGGTGTTATGTAAATTGACGATTTTGCATTGTAGTATAAATTTCTTCAATTTGCTTAACAATAGAATTGTTAACATCAATCCCAGCGATTTGACAAAAAGCGTGTTTAACACCTTTTTCAGTAATGAGTTTTGCCAGTTCAACTGCTTGCTCATCATCACTATTACGATAGTTGAGAGCGGCTGCGATACCGATTAGTAAGTTAGTATTTTTAACTTGATACTCAAAAGTACCGAGTAATGGCTTAATTAAACGATCGCCAGCGCCTAATTTACGCATTGGCTGACGTCCAACACGTGAAGTATCATCATGTAAATACGGGTTTTCAAAGCGGTTTAAGATTTTTTCGATATAAGCCATGTGTTTTTGTTCATCAAAATTGTAACGTTTGATAAGGACTAAGCCGCTTTCTTCCATGGCTCCACGAACAATTAAACGAATTTTTTCGTTTAAAATTGCATCGCGAATGGTGCCAAAACCATAATAGAAACCTAAATAAGCCGTAATTGCATGACCCGTATTTAAGGTAAATAGTTTTCGTTCAACAAAAGCCATTAAATTGTCAACCGGTTGCATACCTGTAATGGTTGGAATCGGCCCCACAAACTGCGTTTCATCAACAATCCATTCTGAAAAAGTCTCTACAGTGACTTCTAAAATATCACCTGTTTTTGATGTTGCAGGTGGTACAATGCGATCCACCGCTGAATCGACAAAACCGATATGGGCATTTGTCCATTGATGAAGCTCTTTTGGTAGTGATTTGAAGATTTCTTGTTTAAATTGGCTAGTACCACGAACCATATTTTCACAAGCAATAATATTCAGTGGCTTGGTGTTGCCTTGTTGATGTCTTGCCATAATTCCTTGCGCAACACTTGAAGCAATGCGCGCTAAAATTTGCGGACCCACGGCGGTGGTGATTAAATCAACTTTGGTAATATAATCGATCACTTCACTTGAGGTGCTGTTAATTCCATCGACATTTTTGACTATTTCAGTGGTGGATTGTTCGCCAACAACATTGACTGGGTACTCACGGCGCTTAGCGATTGCAGTGATGATTTGTTCATTAATATCGGCAAATGTGACCTGTATACCAGCATCTGATAGTAATTTTCCAATAAAACCTCGCCCAATGTTACCTGCGCCAAAATGTAATGCTTGCATTATAATAATCCTTAATTAAATTTAATTTTAAAAGTGGTAATGGTTTCCCACTTGTTAAGTGGGAACGATAATTGTGGTATTAACTTAAAATAGCAAGTACCTCTTCAATACTTGTTGTGTTAACCAGTTTGGTAATAATGGCTTGATCATCAAGAGCATTAGTGAGTTTTGCAATGACATCAAGGTGTTCATTATTACGTGCAGCAATACCTATTACTATTTTCGCTTTGTCGTTGTCTTCTTCGCCAAATTGAACACCAGCTGGATATTGGCAAAATACGATGCCGGTTTTAATAACGTCATTTTTTGATTCAATAGTACCATGTGGAACAGCTATCGATTCTCCTAAATAAGTAGACGTTAATTTTTCACGTGCTAACATTGCGTCAATATAGGCTGGTGTAACATAACCATTATCGACCAATTTTTGCCCGGCAAAACGAATGGCTTCTTCTTTGTTTTTAGCGGTTAGCCCTAAAAAAATATTTTGTTCTGATAATTTAAATAGAGGTGCATTATCAGTGGATGGGTTGCTGCTAGGTATCGTTTCACTTGCTAAACTACTCGCTTGAGAACTTAAAAGATCCGCAACCAGTTGGCTATATAATTGACTGTCTAAAAAGTTAGTTAATGATATGTGATGTGCGTTTGGTGCATGTTGTTTGGCTTGATCGGTTAAGTCTTTATGCGTGATAACTATGTCAACATCATTAGGAAGGTTATTGATTGCTAAATTAGTGACCAAAATATCGAGATCGGCATCTTGTACTTTTTTGCGTAACACACCTGCTCCCATAGCACTAGAGCCCATTCCTGCATCACAAGCCACAATGATTTTTTTCACTTTAGCTAAGTCAAGTATTCCATTTGTAATACCTTTTGATTCGTTTTTCATTGCAGAAACATTCGATTTAGCATCTTCAAGACTTTTGTCTGTCTCTTTGGTTGTTTTTAATAAAATCGCAGAAACAATAAAAGTAACCGTAGTTGCAGCAATGACAGAAAAAATTACGCCAAGCATAGATGATTTTGGTGTGACAGCAAGAACGGCGATAATTGATCCGGGTGATGCAGGTGAGCTTAACCCCGCTCCAAATAATGTTAAAGTAAATACGCCTGTCATTCCACCTAAAATAACCGCAATAATAAGACGTGGATTCATTAATACATAGGGGAAGTAAATTTCATGGATCCCGCCAAAGAAGTGAATGATTGCGGCGCCACTGGCTGAACTTTTTGCTGATCCTTTACCAAAAAACATATAAGCGAGTAGTAAACCTAAGCCAGGGCCAGGGTTGGCTTCGATTAAAAAGAAAATAGATTGAGAATGTTCAGCCGCTTGTTGAATACCTAATGGTGAGAATATACCGTGGTTAATGGCATTATTTAAGAAAAGGATCTTAGCGGGTTCAATAATGATCGACGTTAAAGGTAATAAATTATGCTCAACTAAGAAATTAACGGCAATAGTTAATTTACCAGATGCAATAACGACAGCAGGACCAATTGCGAAAAAAGCAAGCAACGCAAGTAGCATACCGATAATACCCGCTGAGAAATTATTGACTAACATTTCAAAACCGCTTTTGATTTTACCGTCTACACTTTTATCAAATTGCTTTATTACCCAGCCAGCAAGAGGGCCGACGATCATAGCTCCTAAGAACATGGGAATATCTGAACCAACAATGACTCCCATTGTTGTGATTGCACCAACCACTGCACCTCGTTCACCGTGAACTAATTTACCACCAGTATAACCAATCAATAGTGGTAATAGGTAGGTAATCATCGGTCCAACTAGCTTGGCAATAGTTTCATTGGGGTACCAGCCTGTTGGAATAAAAATCGCAGTAATAAATCCCCAAGCAATAAACGCACCGATATTTGGCATTACCATATTACTTAAGAAACGCCCAAAGTTTTGAACTTTCAATTTGATATTTGAGGTTGTCATAATATTCATCTTTCCTTATTGATTGGTATAATCATTATGCAGTTATTGTAGAGGGATTTCGTTATTCGATTCATCAAAAAAAATTGATAAATGTGATGAATATCACATTGCTAATGCTATTCCATTTTTTATTTTTGTGATTAAGATCACATTTACTTGGTATAAAAAGCACAGTTTTAAGTCCAATAGACTAAAACGCATGTTTTCCTGAGAATTTTTTATAAAATAAGTGATCTTTGCCAAACTTGTTAACAAAGTCTTGCACCATGATAAAAAATCACTGAAAAACTTATTACATTAAACATTTTAGTGTTCGTTGATGTTATGTGAGAACTTTAGTTTTGATGACGATATCAAAACCATACCGTCAGTCCTCACATTTAATGTATTGGAATTTACTCCACGGTAACCGATTTAGCTAAATTTCTTGGTTGATCAACGTCGGTACCTTTAATTAATGCAACATGATAAGCGAGTAGTTGTGTGGGAACAGTGTAATAGATTGGTGCGGTAAGTTCTTCAATATGGGGTAGATTGATGATGTGCATGGTGTCATCACTGACAAAACCCGCATCTTGCTCGGCAAAGACATACAGTTGACCGCCACGCGCTCGTACTTCTTCGATATTGGATTTTAGTTTTTCTAGCATTTCGTTGGTGGGTGCCATCACAATCACTGGCATATCCGCATCAATTAATGCAAGAGGGCCATGTTTGAGTTCACCTGCAGCATAAGCTTCGGCGTGGATGTAAGAGATTTCTTTGAGTTTTAACGAAGCTTCCATAGCAATTGGATATTCATCGCCCCTCCCTAAGAATAACGCATGATGTTTATCAACAAATTGCTCTGCTAATTTTTTAATTTGTGGTTCAGACATAAGCACTTGTTCAATGCGGTTTGGCAAGGTTTGTAAGGAGTGGACAATTGCTTGCTCGGTGCTTTGTGCCATATTATTTAAACGTCCTAATTTTGCAACTAGTAGCAATAAAACCGTTAATTGTGTGGTAAAGGCTTTAGTTGATGCAACACCAATTTCAACCCCTGCTTTGGTTAATAAAACGAAATCGGCTTCACGCACGAGTGTGGATGCCGCTACATTACAGATGGCAAGGGTGCTTAAGTAATGGTTTTCTTTAGCCAACCGTAAGGCTGCGAGTGTATCTGCGGTTTCGCCTGATTGTGAAAGAGCAATAAATAGACTGTTTTTGCGACGGGCTGGGTTGCGGTAACGAAATTCTGAGGCAATTTCGACATCGCAAGGAATTCCTGCTAAGGCTTCAAACCAGTAGCGTGCTACCATACCAGCATTATAAGCGGTGCCACAGGCAACGATTTGCACATGCTCAACCTGCTTTAGTATGTTTTTTGCATTATCGCCTAGTTCTGATAAATCCACTTTACCATGCGCCATACGACCTTCAAGGGTATTTTTAATCGCATTAGGTTGTTCGTAGATCTCTTTTTGCATATAGTGACTATAGCCTGCTTTGTTACCCGCATCATATTTTGCATCAGATTCTATACGTGGCCTTGTTACTTCATGATGATTCTTGTCTAAGATTGTCACTGTGCGGTGTGTGATAAGTGCGGTATCACCTTCTTCCAAATAGATAAATTGGCGGGTGACGGGTAATAGCGCTAATTGATCTGATGCGATAAAGTTTTCGCCTACGCCACAACCAATAACTAAAGGACTGCCAGAGCGCGTTGCAACTAATATATCTGGGTTGCGCGTGTCCATAATGACTGTGCCATAAGCGCCTCGTAGTTGCGGGATAGCTTTTTGCACGGCGTCAAATAAGGAACAATCTTCGGTTGATATAATGTCATGAATTAAGTGGGCAATAACCTCGGTATCGGTTTCTGAACGGAATTGGTAGCCTTTGGCGATCAACTTTTCACGCAATGGCTCAAAATTTTCAATAATTCCATTATGCACGACAGCAATAAAGCCAGATACATGTGGGTGGGCGTTATGTTCAACTGGTTCACCATGGGTTGCCCATCGAGTATGCGCAATTCCGGTAGCTCCTTGTAGTGGATGTTTTGCAATGGCATCTTTTAGTGCTTGCACTTTGCCAACACGGCGAACGCGTTGCAGTTCGCAGTCTGATGAAATAATTGCCAGTCCTGCTGAGTCATAACCACGATATTCTAATCGTTTTAGACCTTCTAATAATATTTCAGCAACATCACGTTTGGCGATAGCTCCCACGATTCCACACATAGTTTATTCCTCGTTAGTTAACTTTGTAGGTCGTTTCCAACCAGCAAGTTGTTTTTGTTTAACTCGACTTACAACCAATTCGTTATCATTTACATTATTGGTAACGGTTGTGCCTGCTGCAATAGTTGCACCTTTACCCACTTTTACCGGTGCAATCAATTGTGTGTCAGAACCGACAAACACATCATCTTCAATAATAGTTCTAAATTTATTGGCGCCATCATAATTACAAGTGATAGTGCCTGCACCAATGTTGACATTACTGCCGATTTCGCTGTCCCCAAGGTAGCTTAAGTGCCCAGCTTTGGTGGCTTTGCCCAAATGCGCTTTTTTTAATTCAACAAAATTGCCGACATGGACTTGTTCGTCAAGTTGTGAGCCAGGTCGTAGGCGAGCAAAGGGTCCGATAGTACACTGTTTAGCGATAGTTGAATCTTCAATAATGCTATACGGGCTGATGTTTGAGTTATCATCAATCGTGCAATTTTTTAAGATACAGCCCGCACCAATAAATACGTTATTACCTAGTGTGACATTGCCTTCAATAATTACATTACAATCAATAGTGACATCTTTACCGTGCGAGAGTGTGCCTCGTAAGTCAAAGCGATTTGGATCAAGCAGTGTCACACCAGCGAGTAATAAGTGTTGAGCTTGCTGATGTTGATATCGTCGTTCTAACGTTGCCAATTGCAGGCGATTATTGACGCCTTCAACTTCAAATGGTTGTGTTGGGTGTGAGGTTAATATGTCATAACCATCTTGGTGTGCAAAAGCAATAATGTCGGTTAAGTAAAACTCTTGTTGCGCATTATTGTTGGTTAAACGAGATAACCAATTTTTCAATAATTTACCAGTAACGAGCATGATACCGGTGTTAATTTCATTGATTTTTTGTTGCTCAGGAGTAGCATCTTTTTGTTCCACAATGGCAACGACTTTGCCATTGTGACGTTCAATGCGTCCATATCCAGTTGGGTTATCGAGTATTACCGTCAATAACGCGATGCCTTGTTTTGGTTTGCTAGCAATTAAAGTTTGTAGCGTTTGAACTGATATAAGAGGTGTGTCACCATATAAAATTAAGATATCTTCATCATCTTGAATATAAGGGATAGCTTGTTGAACAGCATGGCCAGTACCGAGTTGTTCAGCTTGGTAAACCAGCTGCACATGTTGATCCTTGAGCGTTTCTTCAAGTTGTTCTTTGCCATGGCCATAAACAATATTGATGCGATTAGTATTAAGTTGTTGAACTGTATCAATAACATGTTGTAACATCGGCTTAGCGCCGATTTTATGTAAAACTTTAGGTAGGTTGGAATACATCCGTGTGCCTTTTCCTGCCGCCAAAATAATTGCACTCAGTTTTGGAGGTGAAATTGCCATAATCAGTTCCGGTCTGGTTAAATTAGCCTAATACTATAATCAAAGTTTTTAATGAAATCATCCCCAATCTTTTAATTTTTATCATAAAAAAAGTAATGTTGATATTTACCAATGAGTTTAACAAAAGAAGGAGGCAATGTTATGAATTCCGTGATGAAAGTTTTATTACTCTATACTACACATGAAAATCAGACATTTAAAATTATGCAACGCATAAAAACGCAACTTAATGGTAAATGTGATTGCGATGTTATTGAACTGCTACCCGATACTAACATCGATCTAAATCAATACCAAGCAGCTTTATTGGGTTGTTCGATTCGTTATGGGTTTTATAGCAAAGTGATGAAAGCGTTTATCGATAAGCATTATCAGCAATTAAATAATATGAAGTCTGGATTTTTTGGGGTAAATATGGTTGCGAGAAAACCCAATAAAAATACACCAGAAACAAATTTATATACCAAAAAGTTTTTAGCTAAAATAGCATGGAAACCAGCTTTTACTGCTGTTTTTGCTGGTGCGCTTTATTATCCACAATATAATTGGTTTGATCGCAATATGATCCGCTTTATTATGTGGTTAGGAAAAGGGGACACTGACGTAACAAAGCCGATGATTGAATATACTGATTGGACAAAGGTAGATGAGTTTGCCGAACAATTTTATACTTAAACACATAGTATTATGAAATACTCTTTATAAGTAAATCGATATTTTCTTAAAGTTATCAAGTGCTCAAGTTCTTTTAAATAAACTTTGTGATATAGATCAACATTTCTATTAAAAAGGTGTACAATACTGCGCCTATAGAATCTGTCTTCTAAGTGGAATTTTAATTGTGATTGAAAATTTAAGAAATATTGCCATTATTGCTCACGTTGACCATGGTAAAACGACTTTGGTTGATAAGTTATTAAAACAGTCAGGTACGTTAGATAATCTACGTGGTGACGATAACGAACGTATCATGGACTCTAATGCGCTTGAAAAAGAGCGTGGTATTACCATTTTAGCTAAAAATACCGCTATTGATTGGAATGGTTACCGAATTAATATCGTTGATACCCCAGGACATGCTGATTTTGGTGGTGAAGTGGAACGTGTTATGTCGATGGTTGATTCTGTGTTATTACTCGTTGATGCAATGGATGGACCAATGCCACAAACGCGTTTTGTAACGCAAAAAGCGTTTGCTTATGGTTTAAAACCGATTGTAGTTATCAATAAAGTCGATCGTCCAGGCGCACGCCCTGATTGGGTTGTTGATCAAGTGTTCGATCTGTTTGTTAATTTAGGGGCTACTGATGAACAGCTAGATTTTCCTATCGTTTATGCTTCAGCTTTAATGGGGATCGCCGGTTTAGATCATGAAAATATGGCTGAAGATATGACGCCATTATTTGAAGCGATTGTTAAATATGTTGAGCCTCCAAAAGTAGATTTAGACGGGCCATTCCAAATGCAAATTTCTCAACTTGATTATAATAATTATGTTGGTGTTATTGGTATTGGTCGTATTAAACGGGGTCGGGTTAAACCAAATCAACAAGTAACTATCGTTGATAGTGAAGGTAATAAACGAACTGGCAAAGTAGGGCAAGTTCTTGGCCATTTAGGACTACAACGTTATGAAGCTGAAGTTGCCGAAGCTGGCGATATTATTGCATTAACGGGCCTTGGTGAACTCGGTATCTCCGATACAATTTGTGATAATAGCTGCGTTGAAGTATTACCTGCGTTAACTGTTGATGAACCAACTGTAACTATGTTCTTTAATGTCAATAGCTCACCATTTGCGGGTAAAGAGGGTAAATATGTCACTTCTCGTCAAATTCTTGAGCGTTTAAATAAAGAGCTTGTCCATAATGTTGCACTTCGTGTTGAAGAAACGCCAGATCCCGATGCCTTTAGAGTCTCTGGTCGTGGTGAATTGCATTTGTCAGTACTGATCGAAAATATGCGCCGTGAAGGTTATGAGCTAGGGGTTTCTCGTCCTAAAGTTATCTTTAGAGAAATCGATGGTAAAAAACAAGAGCCATTCGAACAAGTTACGCTTGATATTGAAGAACAGCATCAAGGTTCTGTGATGGAAGCACTTGGTTTACGTAAAGGTGACCTAACAAACATGCTACCAGATGGTAAAGGTCGCGTACGTTTAGATTATGTCATTCCAAGCCGTGGTCTTATCGGTTTTAGAACTGAATTTATGACCATGACCTCAGGTACCGGTTTGCTTTATTCTACCTTTAGTCATTACGATGATGTTCGCCCAGGCGAAATTGGTCAACGTAATAATGGCGTAATGATTTCAAACGGTACAGGTAAAGCATTGGCTTATGCACTATATGGCTTGCAAGACCGTGGTAAATTATTCCTAGGTCATGGTGCCGAAGTTTATGAAGGTCAAATTATTGGTATTCATACTCGCTCAAACGATTTAACGGTTAACTGTCTAACCGGTAAAAAATTAACCAATATGCGAGCATCAGGTACCGATGAAGCAACAACACTTTCACCACCAATCAAAATGTCATTAGAACAAGCATTAGAGTTTATTGATGATGATGAATTAGTGGAAGTGACGCCATTATCTATCCGTTTACGTAAACGTCATTTAACCGAAAATGACCGTAAACGTGCGTTTAGAAGTGGTAATAAAGACTAATTAGTATTAATGCTATCGTAATACGAAAACCTCGCTATTTAGCGAGGTCAGATTGATGACAAACCTCGATATAATTCGGGGTTTATTTTTTTATTTAAACCATAAATAGGATTTTTAATTTGGATTTTATTAAATAAATTAAAAAATAGCCTAAAAAAACGTAACAAAAATAGCTTTATCGCTATTTTCTTGATATTTTGAGCCGTTGCGGCCAATAAACACTGCATTTGAACCTGCGCTCTTCCTCTAAATCGTGCATAGCGATGTCCGTGATGTTGTTTAGCATCAGCAAAGCTGCGCTCTATCGTTTCTTTTCGCCGAGCATAG
>NZ_LZHN01000023.1:0-1400 GCF_001690435.1 Gilliamella sp. Nev3-1
CCCTTGTCTTTTTTTTCACACGTGATCTTTTCCTTTTTAAATAGTTTTTTGAGGACTTTTTAAATAAAAAAATACAACTATCACCAATACAAGTAATTTTTAAGCTATTTTTAATTTGACTATAATTTACACCTATAAAAGTGGCAAAACTTCCCCTTTGATAAGCCTCAATTTGGGTCCAAGTCATATTATGAATATCATGTTGTTTCGCATAATCTTTCTCGGCTGAAATTAAATATTCGTCAAATGATGAAAAAGTTTTACCAACAAATTTTTGATATAATATTTTTGCCCATAATTTGGAATCGTATGACTCTGTCGCCCCATCTGATATTGCTATACTTAAATTATCATCTGATATAGCCCATGAATCTTCATTTAAAGATTCATGATCCAAAATAAAATCTTTTTCTATATTAAATTGATAATTACCATTATCCAATGTGTCTTTAGAAATAGAACCCAAAAATATTTTTTTTATCATCTCAATTGTGCCGCTCTAGTTCCAATTTCAAAGAAGTCTGCAATTTCAGCAGCCTCAGCATTGAACATAAAACCTCTTGATTCACTAGATACACTGTACCCTTTCCCTTGAGCGAAATTAACTAAATTCGATGGCAATAAGCTAGACATTCTAAATAACATTTTTGCATAAGAATCTGGTAAATTAAATTCACCAGATGGAAATTTAATTGCAGCACCACTTAATGTACTAACATGAAGATTTAGTAACAATACTGTAGCTACCCCCTAAAATAGTACAGCCAAAAAGTAGGAAATTCTCTATGATAAAAGTAAAAGAGGATTCAATGATGAAAAAAATGACTGAACATCAAATCGTCGCTATTTTAAAAGAAGCTGAAGCGGGTATTCCTGTCAAGGAGCTCTGTCGTAAATAGGGCATGGGTAATTCAACTTTCTATAAATGGCGTGATAAATACGGTGGTATGGAAATTTCAGACATCAAACGTTTAAAGGAGCTGGAGGCGGAAAACCGTAAACTTAAACAGATGTTTGCTGAGCTCAGTTTAAAATCTCAGCTTCAGGAAGAAATCATAAAAAAGCTTTAGTGCCAACAGGGGCACGTAAAACGTGGGCACAGCGACTACAACAAAATCATTCAGTTACTATTGCTATGAGTTGTGCCATTGTTGGTTTAAGCCGTTGTGCTTACTATTATCAAGCTAAGTTACAGGATGATTCGGTGATTGTTTCGGTGTTGAATGCTATCACAGACCGGCATTTACGCTGGGGCTTTCCTAAATGTTTTAATCGTATCAGAAAGCTCGGCTATCAATGGAATCATAAACGGGTATATCGGGTGTATTGTGAATTAAAGCTTAATCTCAGGGTAAAGCGTAAAAAACGCATTCCTCCACGATGCCCGGAAAGGTTATTAG